>CAZPYI010000021.1:0-21225 GCA_964590305.1 uncultured Streptococcus sp. | reverse complement strand
AAAACATTTTTCAAAAAAGCCCAAGATATTATCTCAGACTTGCTTGTCATGCTAGAAGAAATCATCAAAGAGACTCAACTGATTGTCTTCAGGCATATTTCCTAAAATCTTCATGTCATCCATTTTTTCGACAAGCGTTGATGACAGGCCTCCACGTTTACGAAGTTCTGTTTTTGAGAGAAACTCTCCTTCTTCACGCGCTTTGACAACCTGTTTTGCAACATTTTCACCTAGGCCATCTAAAGTGATAAAAGGTGGAACCAAGGTATCGCCTTCAATTTTAAACTCGATTGCATCACTGTGATACAAATCAATCTTGCCGAAGTGATAACCACGTTCCAACATCTCATTGACAATTTCCAAAGTGGTAAATAAATCATTTTCAACATTGGTAGCTTCATTGTTCTTGCGCTTTTCTGAAATATCTGCCATACGAGCTTTAACAGCATCAATCCCTGAACTCATAGCCTGAATATCAAAAGCTTTAGCTCGAATAGAAAAATAAGCACAATAATAAAAGATAGGGTGATGTACTTTAAAGTAGGCAACCCGGAGAGCCATTAAGACGTAAGCAGCCGCATGGGCTTTAGGGAACATGTACTTAATCTTACCACAGGATTCAATATACCAATCAGGGACATTATTTTCACGCATAGCCTGAATATAGGTGTTGCGTTCTTCATCAGAAATTTTAAGCCATGCCCCTTTACGCACGCGCTCCATAATAGTAAAAGCCATCTTAGGTTCTAAACCAGCATGCATCAGATAAACCATGATATCATCTCGACAACCAATTACCGTTTTCAACGTAGCGATACCTTGCTTAATTAAATCTTGGGCATTTCCTAACCAAACGTCCGTCCCATGAGAAAGTCCAGATAATTGCAAAAGTTCAGCAAAAGTAGTCGGATGTGTTTCATCCACCATGCCACGAACAAAATTCGTCCCAAATTCTGGTATCCCTAACATCCCTGTTGAAGCGCCAATCTGCTCTGGAGTAACTCCTAGCACTTCTGTACCAGAAAATAATTTCATAACTTCTGGATCATCAGCTGGAATATCTTTAGGGTCTATTTTCGATAAATCCTGAAGTTTACGAATCATTGTTGGGTCATCATGTCCGAGAATATCAAGTTTAAGAACATTTTCATCGATGTCATGGAAATTAAAGTGAGTCGTTTGCCACTCAGCATTTACATCATCAGCTGGGTATTGAACGGGTGTGAAGTCGTAGACATCCATATAATTTGGAATAACAACGATTCCACCTGGGTGTTGACCTGTAGTTCGCTTAACACCTGCTGTGCCATTTGCTAAACGGTCCACTTCAGCTTCCTGGTAAAATTTCCCAAAGTCTCGTTCATAACCTTTTACAAATCCATAGGCGGTACGCTCTGCAACCGTACCTACAGTACCTGCGCGAAAAGCGTATTTCTCACCAAAAATATCGCGAACATCCAAATGAGCAAGGGGTTGATCATCTCCTGAAAAGTTCAAGTCAATGTCAGGAACTTTATCCCCATCAAATCCCAAGAAAGTCTCAAATGGAATATCCTGCCCATCCTTTTGATAACGACTACCACACTTAGGACAGTCTTTGTCAGGCAAATCATAGCCCGAGCCAACAGAACCATCTGTGATGAAGTCTGAATGTTTACAATTTGGGCAAACATAATGTGGCTGCATTGGGTTTACTTCAGTAATCCCGATCATTGTTGCCACAAAGCTGGAGCCAACAGAGCCACGAGAACCAACTAAATAACCACGCTCATTAGAACGATCTACTAACATCTGAGATGCTAAATAGATCACCGCAAAACCATTCCCTAAAATGGAAGTTAATTCTTTTTCAATACGTAAATCAATCAGATCAGGAAGAGGATTACCATAAATTTCAAAAGCTTTTTGATAAGTCAATTCTGCGACCTGCTCCTCAGCGTGTTCTATGAACGGTGTATACAGGTCATCTTTGACAACTTCAACTTCTTCAAACCGATCAGCAAACTCATTTGTATTGGTAACGACAATTTCGTATGCTAAATCTTTCCCAAGAAATGCAAACTCATCCAACATTTCATTGGTTGTTCGGAAATGTGCTTTGGGGAGTGGTGCAGGTTTGGCACGTTCTCCACGCCCTATAGGACGATTAATGATTGCCCCTTGACCAAGGCTGCGCACAATGATTTCTCGATAAATTTCCTCTTCAGGCTCAATATAGTGAACATTGCCAGTTGCAAGAACGGGCTTGTTGAGCTTACGACCAACTTCAATCAAATCACGAATAATTTGATGGACACCTTCTTGGTCTTTAATCAACTCACGTGCAACCAGGGGTTCATAGATTTCAGGAGGCATCACCTCAATAAAATCATAATACTTTGCTACTTCTACTGCGGCATCAACACCACTTGACATAACCGCATCAAAGACTTCTCCTTCACTGCAAGCTGTCCCTAGAAGTAAACCTTCCCGGTAGTCATCAAGCACTGTTTTTGGAATACGTGGCACACCTTCAAAGTAGACAACATTTGAAAGGCTAACAAGTTTAAAGAGATTTTTCAGTCCAACTTGATTTTCTACATAAATTGTGGCATGCTTCACACGTGCTTTTTTATAAGAGTCCTCAGCAACCAATTGAGTATTGAGGTCTGATAAATTAGTTAACCGCCACTCTTCTCTAGCTTTCTTTAAGAAGATAAATAGTAAACGACCAGTTGCCTCAGCATCATAGTTTGCCATGTGATGATGCTCCAAAGACACTTGAAACCGCTTTGTTAAAGGTCCTAAACCATGCCGTTTATATTCAGGATAAAGATTTCTAGCAAATTCCAAAGTATCAATGACTGGCTGTGTAATGATTGGCAAGCTATGTCGCTTATAATTAGCATTCATGAATCCAACGTCAAAGGTCGCATTATGAGCTACTAGTACCGAATCTTGACAGAAATCTTGAAACTCTTTTAGCACTTGAACAATCGGCTTAGCATCCTGTAAATGATTATCTGTGATTCCCGTTAGCTCTGTCGTAAAATCAGAAAGAGGAAATCCTGGATCAATAAATTCGTCAAACTGTTCGACGATATTTTCCTTATACATTTTAGATGCTGCAATCTGGATAAGGTCATTGTTGACAGCAGAAAGACCTGTTGTTTCAACGTCAAAGACAACATAAGTTGCCTCAGTCAAATCCATATCAATAGAATTATAAGCAATTGGGACCTTATCTTCTACGATATTAGCTTCCAATCCAAAAATCGGCTTAATCCCTGCCTTGCGCGCTCTATGATAACCATGAGGAAAACTCTGTACATTGCCATGATCTGTGATTGCAATGGCTTTGTGACCCCATTTCGCCGCAGTATCAATCAACTCCTCAACTGTCGGGAGGGCATCCATTGTAGACATGTTGGTATGAGCATGGAATTCAACACGCTTTTTTCCTTCAGGCATCAAGTCTTTACGTTCATGATGAACAATCTCCTTGATGTCTTGAACATTCATGGTTAGACTTTTCGTGAATTGATTATTTTCAATATTTCCACGGACACGAAGCCATGAGCCTTTAGAAATCATATCAAATTTTTTCAACTCATCGTCATCCTTCACCCACTTTTGCATAGCAAAACTTGACGTGTAGTCTGTCATCTTAAAATTAATAATATGCCGGCCTGTTCGCGTTTTTTTCCGGTCTACACTGAAAATGACTCCTTCAAAGACAATACTATTTTCTTCTGTTGTAATTTCCACCATTGGTGTTATTTCTGCTTTCGCGAAACTCGCTTTACGCTGTTTCGCGCGATCCTTAAAATTACTCACTTTAGGAGTAGCTGTTTCTGATGGGGGCATCGAAGATTCCAAGGATTTTTGAGCCTCTAAATTTTCTTGAGTAGCCTTTTCCATCAAAGCATCCCGTGATTCCTCAAAATTTATCTTCAACTCTTGAGTCATCTTATCATCAGAAAGCATATCAAAGTTTATCTTTCCAAAACCAAATTTTTCAAATTGACGTTCCAGATTTGGCAAATGATTTTTACGAAAATGGTCTTTATTGACAAAATCAGGTGTAGCAATATAAAGTTTTCCATCATCGTATGAAATCTTGAGGTTAGAGAAAACTGCCTTAAAGCTTGCACTGTCGCAAGGAGCATACTTGAAGGCCTCCTGATAATATGATTGAATAGTCTCTTCTGAAAAATCAATAGTTTCAACGACTAGATCAAAAGTGGCCTTGATATTTGCTTTTTCAAAGGTTGATATTAAGCGATTTGCCAACTCGCGATAGACAGCAATTGGTAGTATTGTTTTAAAAGAAAAATGAAATTCCCATAAACGTAATTTAGAATTTACTATTACTTCAATAATATTAGCAGACGAAAAAACACTTGAATCCTTTATTTCAAGCGGCATTTCAATCTGATCCATAAGTTTTTCAAACAAGTCTGACATAATTTTCTCCCGTGCTCACTGTCTTTCATTTTATCATAAAAGCGTCTTTTTTTCGAGGTAAAACAAAAGAATGACGAATGCCATTCTTTAATTCTGAGTACTTATAAAATTAAATATATCACTTCGCAGTAGAAATCACCTTTCTACGTCTTCTGGTATTTAGATAGGGATATTTTTATTTTATATCATTGAAACATAGCAGCCCATGCCTGGTCAATTTCTAAAGTTTCTGCATCCGTATAAGCACCCCGATAATCATTCCAGACATAATCAGAATCTTGCATCGCTACACCCGTATCATACGCAGTCAACCCATAACTCTCAATAATAGCGTTTAATTTATCGGCGTAAGAAGTGTCTGTTGCGTATAAACCTGTTAAAGCAGCTGTAGCATCAGCATAGGAAACTGTATTTGATTTCCAAGCACCTGCGTATGTGTCTGTTGTTAGCAAAGATGCATAATCATAAAGAGATTCAGTGTAACTTGGATAAGATCTAAAATCAGCATCGATTTGATAGACATTCCCAGCTCCATCATCCTCCCATGTGGCCATAGTTACGAAGTTCCCATCGTAAGCTCCTTTTATCCCAAAAAGATTATAGTAAGGTGCTTGTGATAAGGCCGATCGGCCATTACTTGATTCTAGAACTGCCTGTGCAATTAAAACTGAAGCATGTAAATTGTACTCTTGCCCAATCTGACTTGCCGTATCCCCAATTGAATTAATAAAGGCAGCTGTACTATCTGTCTCAACAACTGTTTTTTCTGTAGTCTTTTGACTTGGGAAATGTTGAGTTACCACCACTCCTACACAAACAAAAACTATTAAACCAACGATTCTAACAAGAAATTTTTGTTTTTTTTTCATCTCAATTCTCTTTTTCTCGATAATATATAAATCCATTATATCAGATGCCTTGACTTTGTGGTAGATTTTTGAATAAAAAAATTGGACGCTTAAACGTCCAACATTTTGTATTAGTCTTTAGTCAAAATTTCAAGTGTCTCAATGAGGTTCTCAGCATTAACTTCGATTGTATCACCACTTGCTTTAATTTTAATTTCAACTATGCCATCAGCAGCTTTTTTCCCAACTGTAACACGAATCGGAAGTCCAATAAGGTCGCTGTCTGAAAATTTTGATCCAATGCGCTCATTGCGATCGTCTGTCAAAACATCATACCCTTTAGAAACCAATTCTGTTTCAATTCTTGCTGTCAAGGCTTTTGCATCTTCATCCTTGGTATTCACAGTAATCACATGAACATCAAATGGCGCTAACTCTTTAGGGAAATTGATACCCCAAGCATAACGGAAATCACCTTTTGGCGTTTTAGTAACAAAAAGTCTAGCATGTTGCTCAATCACTGCAGATAAGATACGGCTCACACCAATACCATAGCTTCCCATGATTATTGGAACAGCCCTACCATTCTCATCAAGAATATTGGCAGCCATACTTTCAGAATAGCGTGTGCCTAATTTAAAGATGTGACCAATCTCAATTCCACGAGCAAATTTAAGAATTCCTTTGCCATCAGGTGATATTTCTCCTTCTTTGACTTCACGAATATCAATATATTCGGCTTTAAAGTCACGTTCTGGATTAACGCCTGTCAAGTGATAGCCATCTTCATTAGCACCTACAACCGCATTTGCGACATCCTGAACTTTGCGGTCAGCAACGACACGGACATTTTCAGGAAGGTTAACTGGCCCAAGTGAACCGAAGTGAGCACCAAATACTGTTTGAGCTTCAGCTTCATTAGCTGGTTCGAGGAAATCTGCACCAAGGAAATTTTTGAGTTTAACATCATTGATTTGATCATTACCGACTAATAATGCAACAACAGGCTCTTGATCAGCAATAAAGAGAAGCGTTTTGATTGTTTGGCTCTCATCAACCTCTAAAAAGGCCGAAACATCATCAATAGATTTACAATTTGGAGTTTCTACACGAACAACCTCATCATGTGACGTTACTTTTTTAGATGGTTTATATTCATTAGTTGCCATCTCAAGATTTGCAGCATAGCTAGACTCAGTCGAATAAGCAACAGTATCTTCACCAGATATTAACCACGATTCCAATTCTTTCTTGATGTTTTCCAAAACATCTTCTGGAATTTCTTCAAGTGAAGAGATTGATTTGTCAAGTACTAGCCAATGTTTTAAGTCTGTACGATCTGCTGTAATAGCCATGAACTCTTGACTATCCTTACCGCCCATTGCACCGCCATCGCCAATAATTCCTTTAAAATCAAGTCCTGCGCGTGTAAAAATAGCCTCGTAAGCCTTGCGATAATCTTCATAAGTGATATCAAGGTCATCGTAATTTGCATGGAAACTATAGCCATCTTTCATGATGAATTCACGTGTGCGGAGCAAGCCGTTACGTGGACGCTTTTCATCACGGTATTTTGACTGAATTTGATAAAGGTTAAGTGGCAGTTGTTTATAAGATTTTACAGCATCTCTGATCAGAACTGTTAATGTCTCTTCATGTGTTGGACCAAGAATGAAATCTGACTGATCTCGATTTTTGAGTTTATAAAGGTCATCTCCATAAGTGTCATAGCGTCCAGATTCTTTCCAGAGATCTGCCGTCAAAAGTGCTGGAGCCAACATTTCGATAGCATCTATTTTTTCAAATTCTTGACGCATAATCGTCTTAAATTTTTCAATCGTACGGTTAGCTAACGGCAGATACGCATATATGCCTGCTGATACCTGACGAACGTAGCCCGCACGCACCATAAGGGCATGACTAATAACTTGAGCATCACTTGGCATTTCGCGAAGTGTTGGAATAAGCATTTTACTTTGTTTCATGTTTCTTGTTTCTCCACTAATTTTTAGAAAAATACGCGCATAATATCATTCCATGTCACTGCAACCATAAGAACAAGCATGATTGCAACACCAGCAAGCGTAATATAAGTTTCTGTTTCTTGTTTGAGAGGTTTCCGACGAACAAGCTCAATAAGATTAATAAATATCTTTCCACCATCAAGAGCTGGGATAGGAATCAAGTTGACAATCCCAAGATTCATTGAAAGCATAGCCATGAGATAGAGTACAGAAGCTAAACCATTTTGAGCTGCTTGACTCGACATTTGGTACATAGCAACTGGCCCGCCTAGTTGGTCAATACTAAAACTTGAAATGAGATTTTTCAGTGCAGTAATAATAGCTGTTGCACTAGACCAAGCCATCTGAAAACCGCCAAATACTTTATCTTTAAACCCTGTTTTAAGAGTTGGAGTGACACCTATTAAGAAAGAATCGTTTTGTTCTTTAGGAGTAACGGTGAGTTCTGTTGTCGCACCCTCAGTACTCTCAACAGTCACTTCAATACTATCACCTGAAGAAATATCAGCGGTCGCTTTGTCCACAGCTTTTGTCAAATCTTCCCAATTAGAAACTGTGTAGGCACCAACGGCGAGGACACGGTCCCCAGATTTGGCACCTGCTTCTTGCATGGCTCCGTTATCTGCCACCTGTATAGCATTGCTTGATGTATCTTGGACGCCTCCTTGCATAAAAACAAGTAAGATAAAAACTAAAGTCCCTAAGATGAAGTTGTTCATTGGTCCTGCAAAATTTGTAATCAAGCGTCCCCAAATTGTTGCATTTTGGTATTGAACATCAAGTGGAGCAATGCGAATCTCTGTTCCGTCCTCTTCAATGATGGTCGCTTCATGATCCACTGGGTAAGTTTTAGTCTCCCCCAACACAAGGCCTGTAATTTCTAGAGTATCTTCTAGATCGTATGTGGTCACATTTATAGGGAGACTTGTGGTATCAATATTTTTTTGTGAGAGGTTTATTCGAGTCACCTGACCCTCTTGATTAAGAGTTAAAGTAGCCGGAGTGCCTGTCTTAATTTCTGTACTATCATCTCCCCATCCCGCCATTCGAACATAGCCCCCTAAGGGCAAAATCCGAATAGTATAGGTCGTTCCCTCTTTATCAATATGAGAAAAGATTTTCGGTCCCATACCAATTGAAAATTCACGGACCAAGATACCAGATTTTTTGGCAAAATAGAAATGCCCAAATTCATGGACAATTACTAAAATACCAAAAATGATGATAAAGGTTATAATTCCTAGCATTATTTTTTTTCCTTTACTATAGGATTCTTAAAGATTTTTATCTATTTCAAAATACCAGTATATTAATTCATATACTTGTCAGTCTGTTGCGGTTACTTCAGACCAATAAAAATGTTATTGGTCTACTTAAAATAAGCCAAAAAGATGCATAATTGGAAAAACAAAAATCATAGAGTCAAAGCGATCTAAAATACCACCATGCCCTGGGATAAGCTTTCCAGAATCTTTCACGCCAAAGTGACGTTTTATAGAACTCTCAACGAGGTCACCAAATTGACCACAGATGCTAAAAAGAGCAACAAAGAGCAACATAAGGAAGAAATTATAGGGTGCATACACCGACTTGTTAAATAACATAAAGATAAACGCAACAACTACTGCCGACAGAATACCACCTAGACTTCCTTCAATTGTCTTGTTAGGAGAAACTATTGGCATAAGTTTATGCCTGCCAAATCGTTGACCAATCATGTAAGCTCCGATGTCAGTTGCCCAAACAATCAAGAGAGCTAAAAATACTTTATCAATTCCAGACATCCTTGCACTCACTAAATTTTGGAAACCAATTCCCACATAGAGACTGGCTGCTATCGGAAAAGTCGCATCATCAAAGGAGTAAGAACTACTATTCAATACAATTCCTGCTAAAAGCAGAAAAACGACCAAACCATAAAGTGAAAAGTTTGCATCAATCGGCAAGAAAGTCAAATAATCTCCCAAAGGTACTGTTAAGACAAATGCTCCTAGAATTGCCAGAACACCTTCGAATGAGAAAAACTCCAAACGCTTCATGTGTAAGAGTTCTGCAACACCAATCATAGCTAAGACACCAACTAAAAATTGAAAAGGAAGACCACCTAAAATTAGAAAAGGGATGAAGATTGCTAGAGCTATTCCACCCCCGATAATACGCTGTTTCATAAAATAGTTCCTCTCTTCTAAATTCCACCAAAGCGTCGCTGACGACGATTAAATTCACTGACTGCTAATATCAACTCATTTCTGTTAAAATCTGGCCAAAGAGTTGGTGTGAAATAGAGTTCACTATATGCAGATTGCCACGGTAAAAAATTACTTAAACGTAGTTCACCACTTGTTCGAATAATCAAATCAGGATCTCGATAGAGAAACGGGAGATTATTAGTCATTAAGTGGTTAGCTATAAGATCCTCAGAGATATCCCCAAGGTTTAGTTTTGCTTCAAGAACTTCTTGAGCGATAGCTTTAATAGCATTAGTTATTTCAGCTCGTCCACCATAATTAAGAGCAAAATTCAAAATAAGCCCTGAATTATGCTTTGTCTTCTCACATGCACGCTCCATGGCATCAAAAGTATTCTCTGGAAGACGATTTGTCTCTCCAATAACTTGAACTCGTACGTTATTTTTGTGCAGTTCAGGTACGTACTTATCAAAAAATTCTACAGGTAAGTTCATAATGAACTTAACCTCATCTTTAGGTCGTGACCAATTTTCTGTTGAAAAGGCATAGACAGTTAGCACTTTTACACCTAAATCCGAAGCTGCTATGGTAACTTTTTGGAGAGCATCCATGCCGGCTTTATGCCCCATGACACGGGGTTGCATCCGCTTTTTAGCCCAACGTCCATTGCCATCCATGATAATACCGATATGGTTAGGAATTCTATCCAGACTGATTGCGTTTTCTTTTTTCTTGAATTTGAACATAATTCTTCCTTAAAAAACTTACTTATCTCTTTATTTTAACATAAGTTGACTTTTTTTTCCTTATTTTCTACCAGATTGTATCAGCTTTCCTTAAGGTCTTTTACGTAAAGAAGGTTATCCGCAATCATGGCTCTATAAAAATTCTTGTTTATTGCTTTGCTTATGGTTAAATTAGATATATTATTTCTCAAGTAATCAAGAAATAATGGAGCATAGTATTATCTAATTAATAGTTCGTATTCCAAAAAAGTTTCAGCCAAAAAAGTCAGACGGAAAATCCGTCTGACTTCATCGCTAGTAACTAGTCTTTACTTTCAATAGCTGAATCAATTGCTTGTTCAGTAGCATCAGTAGCATCATCAGAAACAACTACGGCTTCTTCAACTGTCTCAATTTCTGAAACGACTGCGTCATCTTCTTCAGCTTTTGTAACAACACGTTTAAGAGCAGCTAATTCAAAAGTTAGATAAACACCATCAACATCTAAAATCATTTTTTCCGCATCTGTGTCAACTTCATCAACTGTTCCAAAAAGTCCGCCAATAGTAACTATCTCATCACCTTTTTGGACTCCTTTTAATTGATCTTGACGGGTTTTGGCTTGTTTTTTTTGTTGACGTTGCATGAACCAAGTCATCCCAACGAGAACTACAAGCATAATAATTATTGTCATGTTTTTCCTCCAAAATTATGTTTCCCACTAACTATAACAAAAATACGAAAACAAGGCAAGAAATGACCTTGAAATACAAGAGAAAAGCAAAATGACAAAACCTCAATTCATGAATTCTAAAATGCTTGCTTTTGAAAGTGATGACTGACCAATGAAAAGAATGAATTTCCCTTCTGATTGAATAGCTTATTGAGCTTCTCGAGCAGAAATTATTGAAAATCCACTTGCAAAAGCTGACATATCAAAATTCCTCGCTTTTTTATTTTAGTAATAGGTTACTTTTTGTAAATCTCAATTGTCAAAAGTAGGCAAATAGGTCAGAATAGTATTCCAACCCATTTGTAAAAATATTAATCTACATAACCTTGAGGATGGCTTGAATGCCACGCCCAGGCGGTTGTGATGATTTTTTCAATATTATCGTATTGAGGTTTCCACCCAAGAAGCTGGCGTGCTTTTTCAGATGAAGCAATCAGAGTATCTGGGTCTCCTGGACGACGCCCAGCTAATTCCGATGGAATGTCATGCCCTGTTACTTTTCGTGCCGCTTCAAGAATCTGAAGATTTGAGAAACCTGTTGATGACCCAAGGTTAAATGCTGTTGAATCATTGCCTTGGCGTAGATAATTAACCGCTAAAAGATGAGCATTTGCTAAATCAAATGGGTGCACATAATCACGTACATTTGTTCCATCTGGCGTATTATAATCATCACCAAAAATCATGATTTTTTCACGAACACCTTGAGCTACTTGTAAAATTATTGGAAGAAGATGTGTTTCAGGACCGTGGTCTTCCCCAATTGACCCATCCGGTTTAGCACCAGCTACATTAAAATAACGCAGCGGCACAAATTTAATACCGTAAGCCTTGTCAGACCATTTCATTATGGTCTCCATCATTAACTTACTTTCACCGTAAGGATTTATCGGATGTTGTGGCGTATCCTCACCGATTGGAATCACTTGTGGAACACCATAAGTGGCTGCGGTTGATGAGAATACGATGTATTTTACGCCAAATTCATTCATCACTTCTAGTAATTTTATCATGCCAGCAGTGTTATTATCAAAATATTTTAATGGTTTTTCCATTGATTCTGCGACAAGTGAATAGGCTGCAAAGTGAATAACAGCATCTATCTCGGTGTGTTCAGAAAAAACCTTACGCATAAATGCCTGATCTGCTAAATCGCCTTCGTAAAACTTAGCATCTGAATGAACTGCTGACCTATGCCCCGTCACCAAATTATCCACAACAATCACCTGCTCATCACTATTATTAACTAAATAGTCAACCATGTGTGAGCCGATATATCCCGCTCCACCAAGAACTAAAATTGCCATCTTGTTACCCTTTCTCTATTCCTACTGTCTCAACAAATCGCATAAAAGCACTTTGCCCTTGAATGTCACGTTTATAGACACCTGCATCCTCTAAAACTCTAACAAATATTTTACCAACTTCTTCTTGTATTATATCATGAAGCGTCTCTTCTGAAATATCTGTTCGTTTTCTTAAACGATCTGCCCATTCTTTATGGTAATCAGCTATTACATTTGGATGATCTAAGACATACTTTTCAACTTCTCTCAACTCATCTTTTAGTCGTGGAGGCAGTATGGCTAAGCCCATTACCTCAATCAGACCGATATTTTCCTTCTTGATATGTTGAACATCTGGATGTGGATGATAAACACCATCTGGAAATTCATCTGTCGTATGATTATCTCGTAGAACAATATCAAGTTCAAACATGTCATTGCGCCTTCTTGCAATAGGAGTCACCGTATGATGAGGCTCGTCACCTGTAAAGGCACGAATACCCACTTCATCATCTGAATACCGTCGCCAAGCAAGTCGGATTACTTCGGCCAACTCAACCAAGGTCGATTTATTTTCCCCCGATAATCGTATCACAGACATCGGCCATTTCACAATTCCGGCTAACACATCTGGGAAACATTTAAATTGAAAAGTGTTAGTCATCTCAGCTCTTTCCATTGGAAAGATATGTCGCCCACCTTGGTAGTGATTGTGAGTGAGAATAGACCCCCCAACAATTGGTAAATCTGAGTTGCTACCTGCAAAATAGCCTGGGAAAGTATCCACAATATCCAGAAGCTGACTAAATGTTTCTTTGTTGATTATCATGGGGATATGCTGTGTATCTAGAAAAATACAATGCTCATTAAAATAAGCATAAGGTGAGTACTGGAAACCCCACTGTTGATTATCCAGATTCATACGAATAATTCTGTGATTAGCACGAGCTGGGTGATCAATTCTCCCTTGATAACCCTCATTTTCCATACACAACTGGCATTTTGGATAAGCTGACGTTTTAGCTGTTTTGGCTGCAGCGATAGCTTTAGGATCTTTTTCTGGTTTTGACAAATTGATGGTGATGTCAATATTTCCGTAATCAGATGGTGTTTCAAAAGCAATGTTTTTTGCAATAGCTGAAACTTTAATGTAGTCATTTTGCTTACTGAGATTATAAAAATCCGAAATAGCTTGCTGAGGAGATTTTGCATAAGTATTCCAAAAATTTTTATTAAGAAGACTGGGAATTGGAGTGATGAAATCCATCAACTCTGCACTAAGACAGTCCTTTTCTTCAAACAGTTCACCAACCTTACCATTTTCAACAGCTAGATCCACCAACTCGTCCTTTAAAGCAATCAATTCCGTCTGTGATGTTTTCTTTTGACTATTTTCTTCACCAACCAGAGCAAGAATCCGATTTTGAAGATAAAAAATATCATCCGAGGTATAGTTACTGTTAGCAATAACCGCCTCTACAAATTTATCTAGTAGTTTCATAAATTTACTTTCTAGAAAGAAGACGAGAACCTTGAGCGATTTCCGCAATGTAAAATGATGGTGCATAACCAACGGTGCTAGTGTATTCTCTGCCAACATTTTCTTGGAAGGCATCCACCTTGTCTTTAGCAACAATGGCTATACCACAACCACCAAATCCTGCACCTGTCATGCGAGCTCCAAGAACACCTTCTTGCGCCCAGGCAGTATGTGCCAGAGTATCTAGTTCAATTCCCGTCACTTCATAGTCATTCTCCAACGAAACGTGTGAAGCATTGACCAAACGACCGAAGCGTTCCAATTCTCCAGCCTCTAAAGCTTCTCGTGCTTGAAGCGTTCTTTGATTTTCAAAAACCGCGTGTCGAGCACGTTTCAAACGATTGGCATCTTTAATTAAATAACTATACTCATCAAATTTTTGAACATCAAGTTCCCCTAATGTGTCAACATTTAACAGAGCATTCAATTCTTCAACGGCCTCTTCACATTCTGCACGGCGCTCATTATACTTAGAATCCGCCAGTTCTCTTCGCTTATTGGTATTCATAATGACAATCACGTGCTCACCTAGATCCAGTGGAACAAGATCGTATTCTAACGTATTGGTATCAAGATAGATAGCTTGTTTATCTGCACCCATCCCAATGGCAAATTGATCCATGATTCCTGAATTAACACCGATAAAATCATTTTCTGTTTTTTTACCAATTTTTACTAAATCAAGTCGTTCCAATTCCAAATTGAAAAGTTCTTCAAGAACAATTCCTGTCAGCAATTCCAAAGACGCTGATGATGATAAGCCGGAACCGTTTGGAATATTGCCAAAGACATAGAAATCCAAACCAGAATCAATCGTGTATCCCGCTTCTTTCAAAAACTTGATAACTCCCTTTGGATAGTTGGTCCAATTGTCCTCTTTGCTAAAAACGAGTTGTTCAAGGTCTACCTCGATGACTCCCAACTCTTGAAAGTTCGCTGAGTAGAATCTTAACGTTTTATCATCGCGTTTTCTTGCAGCTCCGTAAGTTCCTAAAGTAATGGCTGCAGGAAAAACATGTCCACCATTATAGTCGGTGTGTTCTCCGATAAGATTAATACGCCCTGGAGAAAAGAAAGTAGCATCTGCTTGGCTAGCAAATACTTCAGTAAATGCTTGATTAAGTTCTTTAATAGTCATAAAGCCCTCCACTGTTTATTATATGTTATAAGTTAATTTTATACTGCCTAAAATCCATAGTCAATTGTTTTACTAAAGTTTTACTAAACCATTAGTAATCTTTCCTTTTTGTGCTATAATATTGATAAAGAAAGGACTCATTATGGCAACACTTAAAGATATTGCAAGATTGGCTCGCGTATCACCTGCTACTGTGTCGCGCGTGCTTAATAAGGATGACAGCTTATCAGTTGGCGAAGAAACAAGACATCGTATTTTAACTGTTACTGATGAGTTAGGTTACACTAAACATCAAAAACAGGAAAATATCAAAAAAAGTCGTCAAAAAATCGCCATTGTTCAATGGTATAGTGAAAAAGAAGAACTTGATGACCTGTACTATTATTCCATCCGCATTGGCATTGAAAAAAGAGCACAAGATTTAGAGTATGATATTGTCCGCTATTTTAACAATGATATTTTAAACCTTTCTGAGGACGTTTCTGGCATCATTGCCATCGGTAAATTTAGCGTAGAACAGACTCATGAATTGGAAAAAGTATCAAAAAAAATAGTGTTTGTTGATAGTGATACTTTAAATGCCGGATACCCTTGTGTCACTACAGATTTTGATAATGCAGTTGTAAAAGTTATTGACTACTTTATGGGAAAAGGACTTACAAAAATCGGTATGCTAGCTGGCGAAGAAAAGACAACTGACGGCAAGGAGACTCTCATCGATCAACGTTTTCGTACTTATAGAAACTACGCCTATGAAAATGGAATCTATAACGCTAAGTATACTTATATTGGCGATTTTTCAGCCCAATCTGGGTATAGCTTAATGACAAAAGCCATCCGAGAAATGGGGGAGGATCTGCCTGAAGCATTTTTCGTCGCAAATGATACTTTAGCTATTGGTGCACTCAAAGCTTTACAAGAACAAAATATTGCGGTTCCCTCACGAGTTAGTCTGATCTCCTTTAATGACACACCATTAACTAAACAAGTCTACCCAACATTGTCTAGTATCAAAGTTTATACAGAAGAAATGGGTAGAACTGCTGTTGATATTCTTAATAGACAACTTCTAGATCCACGACTTGTTCCAATCATGACAAGACTAGCGACTACACTGTTGTTACGTGAAAGTAGTATATAGTGCAAAGTGATAATTACTCACACTAATAAGAAAAATGTAGCGATTAATTTCACTACATTTTTTCCTTATTGTAACTATTTGAAAAACGCACTTTATTTAGTAAGATTCAAAGTTTTAGATTTACAAACTATTTATGCATTTTCTTCTTTGATAAGAGAACCACACTAATTGTCAAAACAACTAATATAACACCTGCTATAGTGAGGACAAGGTTTTGCGATTCCCCTGTGCTTGGTAATTTTTTCTTAGCAATGTTCTTTTTAACACCAGATGTCGTATCTGTACTTTGACTTGAGGATGGAACCTCAGATGATGAAGAGGTAGTCGGCTCTGTGCTCTCAGAAGGTTCTGTATCTTCTTTCGGTAAATCGGATACCTTTACTAATTTCCAGTCATCCGTTGTCCCCCAAGCTCCTGCATCAGCTGTTAGATTTAGTCCTAGAGTGATTTGTGATGTCTCTTTTACAGTGAACTCAACAGCACTATCCTGCCAGACAGCATAACCATCTAAATGAACTGTGTCACCTTCAATGGTTTCACTATTATTTTTGACATAAGCAAAAATCTTTTCACTTGTTCCAGCTTTATCGCCTTGAATACTTAGATTAAACTTATAAACACCTGGATTAAGTGTTACTGTCTGTTCCACCGTAGAATCAATTGCTGTGTCTGACCAAAAATGAAGAGCATACTGTCCTGATTTTGGTGTATCATTTTGGCGTTCAAGATAATCTTGACCAATCGTATACATGCTCATGTCTTCGGATTCAAAACTACCATTCATCAAAAGATTTTCTGTGTCATCTTTATCAGGGTCTTCTGTATCATCCTTTTTATCTGGAACCGTACCATATCCTGTATTGACAAGTTTGAAGACTTTCAATGAATCTAATGCTTTTCCTGAAAAGTCAAACAATGCTTGATTGTCCCACTCAGAGCCACCGTAATTCGATTCATCAACATTTGGATCATAAGGAATAGCATATGACGATGCCCAACCAGAACCGTATTGTTCCCAAATTGGAAGATTAGCCGCTCTATTCGCTTCACCCACAGGCACCCAAGCAGGCTCCCAATAGAAGACTCCTAAAGAACCTGCTGCATTACTTGCAGCGATAACATCTCTAAGATTGTCAGCTTGTCCTTGTACAGTGGCTGGATATCCTCCTAATTTAGTCTGTTGTTCAGACTTGATAACATTAGGCTGACCATCACCATCTTCCAAAGTATAGACATAACTTGTTTCAGCAACTAATGTTTCTTTCCCATAAGTTTGTTTCACTTGAGATAAAACTGAAGTTAAATTATCAAGACCTCCATGCCAAAACGAATAATAACTTGTCGCAAAAACATCATAATCGATATCGTATTGCTTTAACATTTCTGCATAATGCAGAAGTGTCGAGGCTTTTTCCGGATTAGTGAAATGCAGAGTTATCAATATATTTGGATCAACTTCACGAACAGCTTTTGTCCCTGCTGCAAAAAGTTGATATCTTTCATCACCAGCTTCTCCCGCCATACCACTTGCAGTAGTTTCATTACCAACCTGTACCATACCAACATCAACACCAGCAGCTAAGAGTGCTTGTAAGCTTGATTTTGTGTAATCATACAAAGCTTGTGATTTTTCATCAATGGCCATGTTTGCCCATGCTTTTGGAACAACCTGACGTCCAGGATCAGCCCAAAAATCGGAATAATGAAAATCAACAAGTACTCTCATCCCAGCTGCCGTCGCACGTTGCCCAATGATAATTGCTTTAGCTAGATCGCTGTTCCCAGCACCGTAGCCATTTCCATTTTCATCATAAGGATCATTCCAGATACGGATTCGAGCATAATTTACTCCATTTTCCGACAGGAGGGTGATTAAATCTTTTTGAGTTCCTAATTCATCATAGTAGCGCACGCCACTTTCTTCCTCAGCAAGCAAGGTTGATATGTCTGCCCCCTTGATAAAATTAGAAGAAAGATTGTCTACTTTTTCAACGTAGAAACTGTCATCTGCATGAACGTAACCATATCCTAGAGCTATTGATAAAACAAAAACTCCAAGAAAGACTACTGCTTTAAATACCCTAAAAAACTTTTTCATATATCCCCTCACCTATCATGCAAAGAAGGAAAGAACAAATTCAACTGCTCCTTTAGGATCACGAGTCAATTTGATGTATTCGGCACCTTTTGTAGCTACTAACTTGATACCTAGTTCGTCTGTATCTTTTTTGATATCTTCATAATATGAATTAACTTGGGGTGCTAGGACTACCATGTCAAAATCCTTCATGATTTCATAGTGAGAACCGTAAGCACCTGCTTGTGAAGTAATATTAACACCAGCTTCTTGCGCACCTTCTGTCAAAGCATTGGCCAACATAGCACTAGTACCAGCACCCGCACAGAGAACAAGAACATTTATGCTTTTATCTTTTGCTAAATTAATAATGGCGTTGTCAGTAGACTTTTCTACAGACTTAACTGCAGTTTGAACTGGTGTTGAAGCCGCTTCAAGAGCTTCTTGTTCTGCAATCTTAGCTTCTTCCTCAAGAAGACTGGCATCATAGGCTCTCACGAATGGGAAATAGATAACGATATCAACTGCGATAAGAAGAAGCGTAAGAAGAACAGCAAGTACGCTCACCCCTGTACCTAAAATCAAGCCGATTGGTGCTGGCGTTGCCCATGGCAATACATACATGAAACTGTTCATTTTGAGTGCATCAACAAAGAATTTGAAAATCCAAACATTGGCTATTGGAGCGACTAAAAATGGAACAAAGAAATAAGGATTAAGAATAATTGGTGTTGCAAATAGAAGAGGTTCATTTACAGCGAAACAAACTGGAATAAATGAGGCTTTACCTACTGCTTTTAATTGTTTTGATTTTGCAAATAGTAAGAATATGAAAGGCACGACAAGTGTTGCCCCTGTACCACCCATAGTCCCTACAAAGTTACCTAAACCAACCGTTAGTACATTTGATGCCTGTTCACCTGCTTTGAATAATTGTAAATTAGTTTCTACATTTGCATAGATGATTGCTGCAATAGCTGGTTCAACAATTGAAGGACCATGTACACCAACAAACCAGAAGAGTGCCATAGCTCCCCAAATAATTGCAATTCCAAGGTAGCCGTCTGCTGCTGTGAAGAGTGGTTGAAGAAGGGTAATGATTGCCTCAGCAAATGATGTCCCAAAGAAGTAACGAATAAGTGTATCGATGATAACTGCTGCAAAAACAGCAAATGAGAATGGAAAGACATCTCTGAAAGTTTGGGAGATTGTTCCTGGAACTTCTTTAGGCATTTTGATTGTAATGTCTTTTAGTACACAGAATTTATAAACATTAGCTGTTATAAATGCTGCTACAAAAGCTGCGAGAAGCCCTTTTGTTCCCATATAACCATTGGCAAAGCCACCATCAAGTTGATCAGCACTTAGTAGCAAGAAACTTACTATAGAGGCTAACATAACCGAGACAGCATTAATTTTTTTATTACTTGGCAGTTGTCTGTTCATAGACTCTGCCAAACAGCGAGCAGTTGTTGCTGATACCAAGAGAGCAACAACACCCATCGAGTATCCGTATACTTTCCAGAGCCAAGTTGAGACATCTGCTGGGAGCGTAATCCCAACAACCTCAGGAAGTGCAGCAATCAAGATAAAAATACTTGAAAACAAGATGGCTGGCATTGCAGTTAGAAAGCCGTCACGAATGGCTCCTAGATAGATATTACGAGAAATTTTTTCAAAAAATGGTTTTCCCTTTTCAATTTGTAGAATCAATTTATTCATTAGTATAATCCTCTTTTAACGGTTTTTGTATAATTCAATAAAATCTTGGATGATATCACGTAACAACAATGTTGTCATGAGATGGTCTTGCCCATGTATAAAAATGAAACCAATTGGTAAGTCTTCTCCAGAAGCTTCTTGAGCCAATAATTTTGTTTGGGCATTGTGTGCTAAAGCTAAATTATCATCAGCATCTTTCAATGACTTTTCAACGTTTTCAAGATTTCCAGTCCTTACTTCTTTCAACAGTTGAAGAAGCGTACTTCTTGCATCACCTGAGTAAGCAACAATCTCAAAACCAAGCATTTGCAAATCACTTTTGTTCATTATTTTCTCCCTTAATTTACAATTTTTGTGTCACTAACGTTCTTGTACCAGTAAGCAGAAGCTTTTGGATAACGTTTTTGTGTTTCAAAGTCTACATAGAAGAGACCGTAGCGTTTATTATAACCATTTGACCAAGAGAACAAATCCATGAGAGACCATAGGAAGTATCCTTTCACGTTGATTCCTGCATCAATTGATTTTGCTAGAGACTGTAAATAAACTCTCAAGTAGTCAATACGAGGTTTGTCTATGATGATGTCATCTTCAAAGTGATCTTTATAACCCATACCATTTTCTGTAATATAAACTTTGTTGTAGTGTGGGTAATCTTTTTTAATACGAACTAATAAATCGTATAAAGCTTCAGGATAGATTAACCAGTCCCAATCAGTGCGAGGAATACCTTCCATGTAAATTCTTTCACCGATACCCTTAACTTTATAAACAGACGTCCCTTTGTCACCAGTTCCATTATGGTGAATAGCATTTTCGCCATCATAAGCTTTTACAAAGTGACATTGATAATGATTGATTCCCAGATAGTCATTTCGATGACTAGCTTTTTTCATTTCTTCAAAATCGCTGTCTAAGAATTCATAAGTGGCATTATTAGCTTCGCAAATTTCTTCAAGCGCTTCCATTGTTTCCTTAGAATAATAGCCGAGGTAAGTTGCATCTAACAAGAAGCGAATTGAGAGACCATCGTCTACGAAAGCAGCATGTTTATCTTCAGGACTGTCAGTCGCTGGATATTTTGTTTCTAATGAGTGAACAACTCCAATTTCGCCAAGATAGTTATTTTCTTTAAAGATATTGATAGCTCTTGCATGAGCGTACATCATATTATGTAAACATTGGATAATTTTTGAAAAGTCATACTTTATTCCTGGAGGAAAGACGCCTAGTAGATATTGATTAGTCGCCACTGGATAAATTTCATTGAAGGTACTCCAATATCGAACCTCTGTAAATTCTTCAAAACAGAATTTTGCGTAATCTACAAAAGCTTCAATAGTATCGCGATTTAGA
>CAZPYI010000020.1:20263-21314 GCA_964590305.1 uncultured Streptococcus sp. | reverse complement strand
AAGCAAGACACCATATAATACAATCAATCCTAAAACTTTTCTTTTTCATAATCTCCAAAACAAGTCCTGACTATCCAATCTGGGCTTGTTTTTTTATTTCTTATACCTAAGTGTTATAATTTACGATCATCACTTTCCGTGTTATAGAAGCTATTTTGACAATAAAACCAGCTTATGCTACTATGTTTGCATAAAAGGAGAGTATTATGAACAGCGTATTTCCAAAAAAACTGGTTCAAGGAGATGAGATAAGAGTATTATCTCCTAGTTCCTCGATAGACAGAGTAGGTGGATTTGAAGAGAATTTAATTGCAAAAAGACGTCTTGAGACATTGGGTTTTAAAGTGACCTTTGGGGACCATATTTTAGAAAATGACTTCTTAAATTCTAGCTCTATTGATTCTCGTATTGCTGATATTCATGCTGCTTTTACTGATAAAAATGTAAAAGCTGTTTTGACGACAATTGGTGGCTTTAATTGCAATGAACTTTTACCACATATAAATTGGGATATGATTAAGGAAAATCCTAAAGCTTTTATTGGCTACTCCGACACAACCAGTCTTCATAATGCGATTCGTGCTAAAACAGGGCTCATTACTTTCTATGGTCCTTGCTACTCTGCCTTTAAAATGAATGAGCTTCAAGAATTTCAAACACAGGAATGGTTGAGAGCAATGACAGAAAAGAGCTACTCATTGTCAGCAAGCGATGTATGGACAAGTGACCCTTGGTTTGACCCTTCTTCTCCTCGTCATCTAAAACCAAATCAGTGGAAAGTTTACAATTCTGGTCGTGCTTGTGGAATTATTACAGGTGGGAATTTACAAACGTATTACCTTCAAGCGGGAACAAGTTTTCTACCTAGAGTGGATTCTCCGATTATTTTCTTAGAACGTGCAGAAGGGAGTAGCCCGGAAGAGTTTTCAAGGGAGCTGGCGCATGTTTTGCAGCTTCATCCAGACATCACTGGCTTGGTTGTTGGGCGCTTTCCAACTGAAAATGAAATGAGCGAAAAGATACTTCGTTTAATTTTTGATAAATATCCTGT
>CAZPYI010000020.1:0-20248 GCA_964590305.1 uncultured Streptococcus sp. | reverse complement strand
AAATAATTCCTGTTATTTACGATCTTGATTTCGGTCATACACAGCCCATTTTTACTTTCCCTCTCGGTGGATTAGCTGAAATATCAACTGAACCGATAAAGATTAAGATTTTAAAAGGTTAAAAAGTGACAAAGAATAAGGAGTACATTAATTTATTGACAATACTCATGTTCCCATATAACGACATATAACAAAGCCAATTTCCTTGTAAAAAAATTGGCTTTTTGTTGTTGATGTTATCATTCAAGTGTGGCTTTAGTGCTTGGAGTTGTTTTATGAATATTCTCTTTCCTTTTCTCCACTAGATACTGAAAATTCTTTCAAGTATTTCTCTAAAAAGCATCACGTATAGTAAATACACAAGCTTTTCCATAAAAGAAATCGTAACTATCTATGCTATAATAAGGGTATGGAAAATAAGACGAAAAAATTACTTTTGATTGATGGTTCTTCGGTTGCTTATCGGGCATTTTTTGCCCTCTATAATCAAATTGATCGCTTTAAAAACAGGGCAGGTCTACACACCAACGCTATCTATGGATTTCACTTAATGCTAAATCATATACTGGAACGTGTGCAACCGACTCACGTTTTGGTGGCTTTTGATGCGGGGAAAACAACCTTCCGCACTGAAATGTTTGCTGACTATAAAGCGGGTCGGGATAAAACACCAAGCGAATTTCGGGAGCAATTACCCTACATTCGCGACATGTTAAAAGGTCTGGGTATTGAATACTATGATTTGGATAACTATGAGGCTGATGACATCATTGGAACTTTGGACAAGATGGCTGAAAATGGGACCAAATATGAGGTTACTATTGTCAGCGGAGACAAAGACTTAATCCAGTTAGCTGATAGTAACACCACTGTGGAAATCTCAAAAAGAGGTGTTGCTGAGTTTGAATCTTTTACCCCAGATTCTCTGATGGAAAAAATGGGCATCACTGCTGATCAATTTATTGATCTTAAAGCACTCATGGGCGATAAATCAGACAATATACCCGGTGTCACAAAAATCGGTGAAAAAACAGGACTTAAGTTATTGCTAGAACATGGAAGTCTAGAGGGGATTTATGAAAATATTGACTCCTTTAAAGCCTCTAAGATGAAAGAGAATCTTGTCAATGATAAAGAGCAAGCATTTCTATCCAAAACGCTGGCAACAATTGATACACAGGCACCAATCACAATTGGACTGGATGATATTGTCTATCACGGACCAAATGTCTCAGAACTGCTCACATTTTATGAAGACATGGACTTTAAACAGTTCAAAGATGGACTTGATCCAGAGACCTCTCAAGAAAGTTTTGACATTGCCTATACGGAAGTAGACAGCCTGACGAAAGGGATGTTCACAGAGAATCAATTCTTCTATTTCGAAATTCTAGGTGAAAATTATCATGTCGAAGATATCATTGGTTTTGCTTGGGGTAATGATAAAGCAATCTATGCTTCAAATAATATAGATTTATTGGGTGAGGAACTGTTCAAACAGGCACTCAATAAGCCAATTAAAACCTATGATTTTAAACGTAGCAAAGTCCTTCTTAGTCACTTAGACATTGATTTGCCAGCGCCAGCTTTTGATAGTCGTCTTGCCAAATACTTGTTATCAACGGTTGAAAACAACACCATCTCAACAATTGCTAGACTCTATACAAATTTACCATTGGATACTGATGAAGCTGTTTATGGTAAAGGTGTTAAGCGTGCTATTCCTGAAAAATCTGTCCTGCTCAGCCATTTGGCAAAAAAAATAAAAGTCTTGGAATTGTCAGAAGCTGCAATGATGGAAAAGTTAGACGAGCATAAGCAGCAAGAACTTCTCTTTGATATGGAACAGCCTTTAGCGAATGTACTTGCTAAGATGGAAATTGCTGGCATCAGTGTCAAAAAAGAGAGCTTCCAAGAGATGAGCGTCGAAAATCAAGCTGTTATAGACAGATTGACCGAGGAAATCTACGAATTAGCTGGTATGGAGTTTAACATCAACTCACCTAAGCAATTGGGCGAAGTTCTCTTTGATAAGATGCAATTACCAACGCAATATACCAAGAAAACAAAAACAGGTTATTCAACGGCTGTGGATGTTTTAGAACGCTTGGCTCCAATCTCTCCAGTTGTTTCTAAAATATTGGAATATCGTCAGATTGCGAAACTTCAATCTACTTACGTTTTGGGATTACAGGATTATATTCGACCAGATGGTAAAATTCACACACGCTATGTACAAGATTTAACGCAAACAGGTCGCCTATCAAGTGTGGATCCCAACTTACAAAATATTCCTATTCGTCTGGAACAAGGACGACTTATCCGTAAAGCTTTTGTTCCATCAGAAGAAGATGCCGTTTTATTAAGTTCAGACTACTCACAGATTGAATTGCGTGTGCTGGCTCATATTTCAGGTGATGAGCATCTGATCACTGCTTTTAGAGAAGGAGCAGATATCCATACATCAACAGCTATGCGTGTATTTGGTATTGAAAAAGTAGAAGATGTAACGCCCAATGACCGCCGAAATGCTAAAGCTGTAAACTTTGGTATTGTGTATGGGATTTCAGATTATGGGCTATCAAATAATCTCGGTATACCACGTAAGGTAGCAAAGAATTATATTGAGACTTACTTTGAACGTTATCCAGGCATTAAGAATTACATGGAAAGTGTCGTTCGTGAGGCAAAAAATACAGGCTATGTAGAGACACTCTTCAAACGTCGTCGTGAATTGCCAGATATCAACGCTAGAAATTTCAATATTCGTAATTTTGCAGAACGTACAGCAATAAACTCTCCTATTCAAGGAAGTGCGGCGGATATCCTTAAAATCGCCATGATAAACCTAGATAAGGCACTTGTTGAAGGTAATTTTCAAGCTAAGATGCTTCTCCAAGTACATGATGAAATAGTTCTCCAAGTACCAAATGCTGAATTGGAAGCCATTAAAGAATTGGTGAAAGACACCATGGAATCCGCCATTACCCTATTAGTTCCCTTAGTTGCAGATGAGAGCGTTGGGAAAACGTGGTATGAAGCAAAATAAAGAGAAAAAGTTAAGTTTCACTTAAGGTGATGTCATTATACTATAAACAATCCTAAAACTTTTCTTTTTCATAATCTCCAGAAAGGGCCTTGTTCATTCAAGGTTCTTTCTTTTTGATTAAATACCTTATGAAACTCACAAAAGCAAGATTATAGATATGTTTGTAAACTCACCTCACTTGTGCTAAAGTAAAACGAGAGGGTATTTATTTGTGATATGTTACCGTTACGAGCTTTCGAAAGGGGTTGAACATTATGTTACGATCTAAAAGATATAAAGACGAGGCGAAGTTTTTAGAATTATTGAAGAATGTCTACAACCTTGATTCAACTAAGGACGACAAGGAACTCACTGATTTACTTGATACAATCATTGGGAAGGTTGAGAAAGGGATAAATAGTGATATTGAAATTATGAGAATGGCTATATTTCTCAATAAGTATCTATTTGCAAATCCATCCAAGGAATTAATTGAATTAGGGCTATTTATGCAGAAAAAAAGCAATAACTACCGTGGTCTTATTAGCCTAACAGACTGGTTTTTCTAATGAATTGGGTAGAGTGTATAGAAAATAGAATTAAGACTTTTGTTTTGAATTAATTGTTTGACTTTTGAAATACAGTTCGAGAGAAGAGCTGACTAGAAAAGACCAAGCTAAGAGATCAGTCTTTGAAAGATTAATAATGCAGTCCTGTTGAGTTAACAGGGCTTTTTATTTGCCTTCTAGTCGCTGATGAAAAAATTAAAATTTTGGAGAGGAGCAAAAGTGTTTATAGCTTTCGATTACGATAGAACAAGGTAAGTCAAAATTATTTCAATAATTCTCATATTATTATAATCAATACATTGTAATAACCGGTAAAACTAATTAAAGATTAATCATTAATTTACCAAATGTGATTATTATGATAAAATAAAAATAGTTAAAGGAAGGATATACGAGAAATGAAATATTTACTTAGATTAGTTATTTGCCTCCCTTTACTGCTACTACTTTTCTATCTAACCAGTCAAGTGGAAGATGGGCTATCACATAAGAACAGTCAGGATGATCTATCACAGAAGTCCAATGAAAATCCAGATATCTATGCTTGGTTAAGGATTGATGGGACGGCTATTGATTATCCAGTTGCTCAACATCCGACTGATGATGCTTATTATTTATCACATGATCTTGAACATAATGACACCTATTATGGTGCCATTTTTACAGAGCGAGTCACCACTAAAACATTTGATGATATAGTGACAATTATTTATGGGCATGCGATTCAAGATGGGTCAATGTTTGGCAGTTTAAATCGTTTTTCAAATCAAGAAGTTTTCAATAGGTATCGAACGATTGAGGTTGATAGGCTAGACAAGCGGTATAGTTATGAGATTTTTGCGGCATATTCTTATACGGATGAGCACCTTTATCATACATTTCAACTTGGACAAGCAGAGAGTGCGGCGCAATACATAGAACAAATTGGAACCTTTGCCAGAGAGTACGGTGGCTATTATCGCCCAATAGATTTTGATGTTCAAAAGAATAAGTTGCTGATAGTATCAACTTGTGATTCCCAAGTTGATGGGATGCGATACCTTGTCCATGCTATTCGAAAGGAAAATGAAAATGAAAATACATAGTAAGCATAAGCACTTTATTGAATGTGTCCTCAGTTTTATCTGTCTAGGGCTTGGGCAACGTTTCCTAATCAGTGGTTTAATAAAACCTTGGGCAGAAGACAGAAAATTATTAGTGGTGTTAAGCTTAATCGGTGGTTTACTCTTTGTTCTAGGAGGAATCCTATTTATTAAGCTTTTTCTTTGGTTTTATAAGAAGTATAACCAAAACAATCGTATACTAAAAGTTCTGATATATACCATTGGAGCTACCCTAGTTTGTGGAATAGTGGTTGGTTTGCTGGGTCAGTTGCTCTATGATAACAGCGCTATCAGTTATAGACATATTAAAACGGGAATATGGGTCGTCAGTTCTTACATTCAAACAGCGATCAAACTAATCGGTCTCTATGCTTTGATGTGTTTTTATCGTGGCAATAGATTTTCTTGGAAAGATAGGCCTCTTAAGCAGATTATTTTAGTGGGGCTTGGAATGGTGACTGGGATGGCTATTTTAAGTTTCTTACTTCCTAACTTAGTAACACCCATTCAGTATCTGGTAGATACCACACTGATACTAGGGGTCATTTACTGCTTTATTGCAAAAGAAAACAAGAATATTTAGGAGTTGTTATGAAAAGATTAAGAAAAGTTTTTATTTGGGTGATGCTTCTTACCATTTTTATCTCTAATAGTCCATTAATCTATGCGGAGGAAATTGGTCAAGCTATTGAAAATAGTCAGGCTCAGAATCATTATAAGCAGTCTGTTGAAGAAGCCAAAGAAGCAGTGGTTGGCAGTGAGTCTGGTAATACAGAGGATACGGAGACTTCACAAACAACACAACCTGATTCTGAAGCGAGCGGTGATGCCATACAACAACCAATAGTGTCAGAAGAGGGTTTGAGCAGTGAAGAGGCTAATCTTCGTGAATTGTATGGTGCTCCTATTGTAGAAAGCGGACAGGAGCAGGTGTACCGTGTAGATGATACCCATTATGTAACTTATATTGGTAGTACAGTAAAAACTTTTATCAATGAAGATGGTGTAGAGCTTCCTCTTGATGTCACACTTGTCTCTCATCATGAAGATGGACAACAGCTTTACAAACCAAAGTATAGTCCCGTAGAAGTTGTGCTTCCCAATCGTGTAGATGAAGCAACAACTATCGATGTGATCCATGGGGAGCATGCTATCTCTCTTTACCCTATTGATAACATTTACGAAAATGCAACCGTTCAAAAAAATGCTATTCTTTATAACAATGTTGAAGGAACAACAGATGTTCAATACACTGTTCAAAGTAATGGTGTAAAGGAAGAAATCATCCTAGCCAAGTGGGAGGGGAAAAATCGCTTTTCTTACGGACTTGATGCAGGAAAGTATGATGTCTCCCTTGAAAACAATCAAGTTCTTGTTAAAGAAAAAGGTAAGGAAATTATTCTTTTTGTTTTAACGGCACCTTTAATGGTGGATAATGCAGGTGAGACAAGCCAAGACCTCCAAATGGAACTAGCTAAGAAAGATGGGCAGTATGAAGTGACAGTTGTCGCAAATGCAGACTGGTTAACATCTGAGAAACGTCAATATCCAGTGCGTGTTGATCCAACAGTGACCATTCCTCGTGAAAATATTCTTGACTCAGTGACGAGTACCGTTCACGGTCAGTACCAAGGCTTTGCCTATGGCTATGTTGGTTATATGACTGTTGATTTGATGGGAATGTCCGGTATTCCTTTTGTTAAAGATATTGGTCGGAGTAGGATGTATTTTAAAATCAACTACGATTTTAAGAAAAATATCCCTTCAGAAGCAAGGATTGATAGTGCAAGTCTGAATCTCTACGAATACACTGCACCTGGAGGACAGGGAACTCAGTTTGGAGCTTATCGCTTAACACAGGATTTTGACATCAATACTGTCACTTGGAATTCCTCTGTCGGTTTAGGCATGGAGATTGCTGGTGAAAGAGCGATTAGTGGCAAGAAGATAGGTATGCATAACTTTGACATTCGTGAAACAGTCAATGGTTGGGTACAAGATCTTCATCCAAACTATGGATTAGTAGTTGCTGCTACCGATGAAGGGTCAGATGGAGGCGCTTTCTATACCACAGAAGCAACTGCCGCAAATGCAGGACAGATCGGTTTCACCCCTGATAAAGCACCAAGCGTTACTATTAATTGGTCAGTGCCAGATCCTGTTGATATCAATTATCCACTGACTAATACGACCATTAATTTACGTACTATGGTGAAAACTGATAAAAAAGGAAAACTGCAATTTCAGGGTGTCTTTGGAGATGGTTTGACAACACCGGGAGCAGTTGTAGCTTATCAGTTGAGCGATTCATTAAAAGATTATAATGGACAATCCGGAGCTAGTTTCTCCTATAAATATCCCGATACCAGTTCCTTTATCTCTGTTTTCGAAAAAGGAACAACTCAATACAAAGACAAGTTAGCTAACTGGCAAACACTAGTTCCGTTTACGGAACCAGAATTAAACACTGCATACACCATTGATGCAGAAAGTCAAAAAGATAATCTGACGAGTGGCAAGAAATCCAGTGATACCTTTCTGATCTATAAAGTGACACAATATGACACATTGCCTAAAATTGCAGCTTACTATGGTGTTCCTCTCAATCAAATTGCTTATGACAACCGCATTCAAGATATGTTGGTTGTTAAAAACAATACCCTTTTCATTCGAAATCCAAGCAAAAATGCCAACAGACCCTATAATCCACCAGCTCTAACAGATGGCACAAAAGCAGATATAGATACGCTTCTCATGGGACGTGGACTTCACTGTGAGTTTGGTTTTGAGCCTATTAATTTAAACACAGGAAATTTTTACCTTGATCGCACAGATATTTCTATTTCAGACTTAAATGGAGATTTCGACATTACACGCAGTTATAACTCAAAGGCTGCAGGTATTAATAGTCTCTTTGGACGTGGTTGGTCCTTTGCTTTTAATGAGCAACTGTCAAGTGATGAAGAAGAAAACTTGTATTACACAAGGACAGACGGTTCTATTCTCAAGTTCACTAAGGATGGTGATAAGTATCTGGCACCACCAGGCTATGATTTAGCTTTAAGTGTTGAGACAGTTGAGACTAAGAAGGCAGACTTTGGTGAAGGTGAAGAAGATTACGATGTTAAAGAATACCACATCACAGACACAGAAAATAAGGAAAAAATCTTTGATTTCCATGGCTTATTAGCTAGTCAATCTGATGAAAAAGGAAATAAAATAAGCTTTACTTACACTGACAACGCCCAATTAGCGACTATTACCTCTCCAACGGGGCTTGTTTACAATGTGACCATGAATGAAGCTGGTTACATCGGAGCTATCGGTATTCCAAATGGTGCTGTGCTGTCATACGAGTATGACGAGAATGGCAACTTAGTTACCTATACTGATGCAACAGGGGTTGCTACTCGCTATGAGTATGATGAGAATGGTCTCATGACAGCTTGGTATGATGGCAATCGGACAAAAATTATTGAAAATTGTTATGATGACAAGAATCGTGTGACCCAGCAAACAGATGGCAGTGGGGCAGTATCAACTCTCACTTATAGCGACGGTCAAACAGTCACAACAGATGCTAACGGAAATAAGACTACCTACAGCTATGACGACCAATACCGTACAACAGGGATTTCTTATCCAAATGGGACAACAATCTCGAAAAGCTATGATAACGACAATCGTTTATTAAGCGAAACCAATGAAGCAGGACAAACAAGTCATTATACTTATGATGACAATGGAAATGTTCTATCAGAAAGCCGTTTTGATGGTGCGATTAAAACCTTCACCTATGATGATAAGAATCATCTCCTAACTCTTACTGACTTTGATGGACAGGAAACAAGCTATACCTACGATAAAAATGGTAGTCTCTTAACAATCATACTTCCAAATGAATCCGAAATTAGTCATACTGTCGATAAAGAAGGACGCGTACTTAGCACGACAGATGCGCTAGGAAACACAATAACCTTTAGTTATACTGGAGCTAATCTAACCAAAGTCACTAATGCTATTGGTGGTGTTTCAAAACTTGAGTACAATGCCCATAATCAGCTACTATCCCTTACGAACCCTCGTGCTGGTGTCACCAGTTACACCTATGATGCCGAAGGGAGAAAAACAAGTGAAACAGACCCAGATGGTGTAATCACCAGCTATAGCTTTGATCACTCTGGACAAGTGACCGCAGTCACCGAAGGAAACGGAAACACCTCTACTTTCAGTTATGATGGCTTTGGGAGGAAACTATCAGCCAGCAATGGTGATGGAGGGACCTATACTTATACTTATGATGGTGTTGGAAATCAAATCAGTCTTACTGATGCTCGATCACAGACAACAACCTACACATATGACAGTCTTGGACGCCTCCTCACAGAAACGGATGCCCTTGGTAAAGTATTGACTTATACCCATGACAGTCTTGGACGTGTTCTTACCCGTACTAATGAGGCGGGACAGACAAGTACCTTAAGCTACGATGATCGCAATGGTTACATCACTAAAATCACCGATGCTCTAGGTCAAGTGGCCGAAAACACCTATGATCTTTCAGGAAATCTAACAAAGACCACTTACCCAGTCGGAACCAGTACAAATACAACTTATGACCGTATGGGACATGTATTATCTTATACTGACGAGGCAGGTCAAACAAGCACTTATACCTATGATGCTATAGGCAACAAACTGACTGAAACAATAGGAAATCGTACGACCACCTATACTTATGATGCGGCTGGAAATATCACGCAACTTACCTACCCAGACAAAAAATCAGTTACCTACACCTATGATGCCATGGGTAATGTCATTAGCTTTACAGATGCCAAAGGCAAAGAAACGACTTATGAGTATAGTCCAGCAGGTCGTCTTATCAGTACAGTAGACTCACTTGGGCAAAAAACAAGCATGACTTACGATGCTAATGGCAATCAGAACAGCGTTACGGACGCTGCTGGTTACACAGCTAGTAGTTCCTATAACGGTCAAAACCAAGTCAGCCAAGTCACAGATGGTCTTGGTAATGTCACAGAATTTGCTTATAATCAAATGGATCAAGTCACAGAAATAACAGATGCTCTTAATGGGAAAATTACTTATACTTATAATGAACTTGGCTACCCAATAGAAGTGACGGATGCCAATGCTAACAGCACTAAAATCAGCTATACAGCAACAGCTCAAATTGAAGAACTCATCAATCCTGATGGGACGAGCATTGTCAATGAATATGATGCTTTAGACCGATTGGTTAAGCAAAGCCAGTCAAACGGTCTAGTCACAGAATATAGTTATGATGCGGCTAACCGTCTTGTTTCCACCAAAGATAATCAGGGCCTAAATGACAGCTACACCTATGATAAAGCCGGTAATTGTATTAGCTTAACCAATAGTTTGGGTGAAGTGACCAGCTATAACTATGATGCCTATAACCAACTGATTAGGACAACTGATGCGGATGGAACACACCAAAGTTTCACCTATGATACTGTAGGAAATCTTTTGACGTCAACTACTGTTGACGGACATGTCACCACCTATTACTATGATAAAAATGATAATTTAACCAAAACGATTGACCACTTGGCGCGTGAAACATCTTATAGCTATGACGCACTGAATCGTGTTGTTAAAGAAACAGATGCGGATGCCAACACAACAAGCTATGAGTATGATGTCTTAGGAAATCTTGCAACAATGACGGATGCCAATGGGAATAGCAGTCATTATGGCTACGATGCTAACCGACATTTGGTATGCTTATAATGGCGAAGCCAGAGATAGTACGGGGCTTGACTATCTTCGCGCAAGATATTATGATAGCAGTGCAGGGACTTTCTTGACAGAGGACAGTTATTCTGGCGTGCAGATGGACCCTCTTAGCCAAAACGGTTACGCTTATGTGTCTAATAACCCGATCAACTATACTGACCCAAGCGGTCACTTCCTCAAAGGACTGGTCAAGGGAGCTAAGAAGGCTGTTAGTAAAGCTGTTAATACGGTTACACGTGTGGTTAAAAATACGGTCACAAGTGTAGAAAAAGCAGCTACTAATGTCTGGAATAGTACTAAACAAGTGGCTTCTAAAGCTTGGAATGGTGTTAGTCGTAGTGCTCAGACGGTTTACCATAGTGCGCAACAGAGCTACCAAAGTACCAGTCAGTATGTGAGTGGTCAGTTCGTTTACAATCGGGGAGTTTTTGAGAGTAAAGAAGCAGCTAACATTACCACTAACTATGGAATCAGTAAGAATAATACAGTTATTTAGTAGTAATAATCCAAGTTTATATTTTTTTCTAAATAATAATCTATGTTTGATGTTACTACACTATAAGATAGCAAAGTCAAGAACCTATTACTAAAGTGTGCTATACTTAAGTAAAAAAATTTTATGGAGGTCTCTATGGCATATTCATTTAAAAATCCAAGTCAAGAAGTGATATTTGACTATCTTAAAAAAGCTAAAACAATTGCAGTTGTTGGTTTGTCAAATCGTCAAGAAACAGCAGCTTATTCAGTAGCAAATGTCATAAAATCTGCTGGTTATACTATTATTCCAATTAATCCAAAGTTAGTGGGTGGTGAAATTCTTGGAGAGAAAGTTTATGCTTCTCTGAAAGAAGTGCCAGTTCATATTGACATTGTGGATGTTTTTCGTCGTAGCGACTTTTTACCAGATGTTGCGCGTGAATTTCTGGAAACTGATGCAGATGTTTTTTGGGCACAACTTGGTCTGGAAAGTGAAGAAGCAGAAGAAATATTACGAGGAGCAAAACGTCAAGACATTGTCATGAACAAATGCATTAAAATAGAATATTTAAAAATGGCTGAGTAATAAGTAAGTCAAGATCCTCCTAAAATGAGTGAATATGTGGTACAATATGATTGGAATGAGTCTGCTTAAATAGAATGTTTCTAAACTAGTTTCATTAAGTATTTTTAGCAGCTAATTTTATACTGTCTATTCTAAAAAATAAAGGAGAAGAACATGAAAATTCATAGCCATAACCAGCCTTTAGATGCCTATGAAAATGTTCTTGAGCATCTTAAAGACAAGCACATTCGAATCACGGAGACACGGAAAGCTGTCACTAAATATATCGTAAACAGTCATGAACACCCAAGTGCAGAAAAAATATATAAAGATCTTTTGCCGGATTATCCAAACATGAGTTTAGCAACTGTCTATAACAATTTAAAAGTCCTGGTGGAAGAAGGTTTTGTGACCGAATTGAAAATCACAAATGACAGTACTGTTCATTATGATTTCATGGGGCATCAGCATGTTAATATTGTTTGCGAATCTTGTGGAAAAATCACCGACTTCATGGATGTTGATGTTGTCGATATTGGAAAAGAAGCTCATGAACAAACAGGCTTCCAGATCACTAAAATACAACTAACAGCTTATGGCATCTGTCCAGAATGTCAGGCAAAAAAAGGTAACCTGTTCAACTGAACAGGTTATTCTTTTTCTTCTAGGTGAGCAAGTCTCTGATTATAAAAGATGACATGTGCTGTGCTACTGTATGGCAAAACATAGAAATATAGCAAACCAAAAGTAAAGGCGGTAAGGATGTACCAACCGAAGAAACTAAATTCCAAGACAAATAACTTCCATTTGTAGCCTTTCATCAAGCGGTTGCTTTCTGCTAAGATTTCTCGTGGGCCATTATAATTGTTAGCTGTTAGCTTATCATAAAGGATATATTCAGCCATACTATAACTGTATTGTTTGACGATAAGAATACCAATACCAATGAGAAAGATAATCAGTCCAACCCCAGTAACAATTGCAGCGGAAGTAGTATCAGTGTTCAAAGTAAGATTATTAACTAGAGCCAATGTACCAATAACAGTGATGATTGTGCCAACAATCCAAATAAGTGACCAAAGGATAAGGTAAAGCCATCTTACTAAGACTGTCATCACTAATTTTCCAAAAATTTCTGTTGAAAAGACGAGATTAACATTTGAAAAACTAACTTCTCTTTGCTTGTGTCGAACAACTTCAAGCATCGTGAAACAAGCGGATGTCAAAAAGAAAGCAAGTAGCAGCTGGATAAATAAAGGAAAGAAAGTGACACCAAAATCAAATGACATGACACTATTTATTGGGATGATGCTTTCTCGCATGGTCAGTGACATAGAGAAAACAGATAAGATAATGGGAATAAGAAAAAGTTGATATTTCCCGGGGAGATCTTTCAAAATTTCCCGAGCTTTTTGACGAATGTCTTTAGATTTCATAGGTTCTCCTTTTTTATATTATACCATACTAGGTGATGTGAATGACATTTCTTCAATTTTTTGGTAGAATTTATTAGATTTGGAAAATTATCAAGGCAGACAAGTAAAAATTAATTTTGTAATTAATCGACTTTCAGTGTTCAAAATGATAACTAAGAACAAAAAAATAAAATTAGAATTATTTTAAGATTCAAGGAGAAAAGATGTCAGATTACCCGATTAAATATCGCTTAATTAAGAAAGAAAAACACACAGGAGCACGTCTTGGAGAGATAATTACTCCGCATGGAACCTTTCCAACACCCATGTTTATGCCAGTAGGTACTCAAGCGACGGTAAAAACGCAATCACCAGAAGAGCTTAAAGAGATGGGTTCGGGCATCATTTTGTCAAATACCTATCATCTCTGGTTACGTCCGGGTGATGAACTCATTGCACGCGCAGGAGGTCTTCATAAGTTTATGAACTGGGATCAAGCTATTCTGACGGATAGCGGTGGGTTTCAAGTTTATTCATTGGCAGATTCAAGAAATATCACCGAAGAAGGAGTAACTTTCAAAAATCACCTTAATGGTGCGAAAATGTTTCTGTCACCTGAAAAAGCAATTTCGATTCAAAACAATCTTGGCTCAGATATCATGATGTCATTTGATGAGTGCCCTCAATTTTATCAACCTTACGACTATGTTAAAAAATCTATTGAACGTACTTCGCGTTGGGCGGATCGTGGGTTAAAGGCGCATCATCGTCCGCAGGATCAAGGTTTATTTGGTATTGTGCAAGGTGCTGGGTTTGAAGAGTTGCGTCGCCAATCTGCACAAGACTTGGTAGGCATGGACTTTTCAGGATATTCTATCGGAGGGCTTGCAGTTGGAGAAAGCCATGAAGAGATGAATGCAGTCCTTGATTACACAACGCCTTTACTTCCTGAAAATAAACCGCGTTATCTCATGGGAGTAGGAGCGCCAGACAGCTTGATTGATGGTGTTATTCGAGGCGTTGATATGTTTGACTGTGTCCTTCCTACTCGTATTGCACGTAATGGTACTTGTATGACGAGTCAAGGACGATTGGTCATAAAAAATGCACAATTTGCAGAGGATTTCACCCCATTAGACCATGATTGTGATTGTTACACCTGTCAAAATTACACACGCGCTTATATCCGTCACTTACTTAAAGCTGATGAAACATTTGGATTGCGATTAACGAGTTACCATAATCTGTATTTCCTTGTCAATCTCATGAGAAAAGTTCGTCAAGCTATTATAGATGACAACTTACTGGAATTCCGTGAAGATTTTGTAGAACGTTATGGCTATAATCAATCAAAACGTAATTTTTAGTAATAAGAAGAATATTGAGAATCTTTTTTATAAATGATGAAGACCTTTCATAAGGTCTTTTTATGTTATAGTGATTACTTAAACTTGAGCTAAACTTACTTTATCTACGTGCCTTCTAGTTATTATCGTCTCAATATTTTGTTATAATAAAACTAGACAAAGCAAAGAAGGTGTTTTTATGAAATTAACAACAATCGGTTGCTGGGGTGCTTATCCATATAGAGATGGTGGGACAACCTCTTATTTATTGACAGGGCAGGGTGGCTTTCAACTGCTTATAGATGCGGGAAGTCGAGCAGTCACTGAACTGGAAAAGGAAATTAGCCCACTTGACTTGGATGCGGTGATTATCAGCCATTATCATCCTGACCATGTGGCAGACCTCGGTGTATTACGCCATTATTTTCAACTTTACCCAAGGCACTTATGGGCGACGAAAGTGTTGCCAATCTATGGTCACAATGAAGACCAGTATGAGTTTGAAAAATTGTCACTTTCAGGTGTTAGCGATGGGATAGCTTATAATGTTGATAGTGTGGAAAAGATTGGTCCTTTTGACATTACTTTTATAAAAACGATTCATCCTGTTGTTTGTTATGCTATGCGGATTGTTGAGCGTGAAACAGGACAGATTTTGGTATTTACAGGAGATACTGGCTATTTTGATGGGCTAGAGGAATTCACAAAAGGAGCGGATCTTTTTTTAGCAGATGTTTACTTATATGAAGGAAATGAGAATCATATAGCTCATTTGACTTCTAAAGAAGCAGGGTTGATTGCTGCAACAGCTGGTGTAAAAAAACTGGTTTTGACACACATACCGCCTCTTCCACCAGAAGGTATTGACCCAGAAAATCACTTAGATATTCTTAAAAAAGAAACAGAAAAATATGCCGTTGGGGTCCCAGTCGAATTAGCAAAACCTCATAAATCATGGGATTTAGGAGCATTGTGATGCAGGAGTTTACCCAAGAGGAAAAAGACTACTTTATGCACGAGGCGCTTGAGGAAGCTAAAAAGTCACTTATCAAAGCAGAAATTCCTATAGGATGTGTCATTGTCAAGGATGGGAATATTATTGGACGCGGGCACAATGCACGTGAAGAACTAAACCAAGCTATTATGCATGCTGAAATAATGGCAATTACGGAGGCCAACACAGTTGAGGGGAATTGGCGTCTCCTCGATTGTACGCTTTTTGTTACTATTGAACCTTGCGTCATGTGTAGTGGGGCAATCGGACTTGCACGCATTCCGCAAGTCATCTATGGGGCAAAGAATCAAAAATTCGGTGGTGCAGAGAGCCTTTATCAGATTTTGACGGATGAGCGTTTAAATCATCGAGTAGAGGTGGAAACAGGAGTATTAGAAGCTGATTGTGCTCAAATCATGAAGGATTTTTTTAAAAAAGGGCGAGATGATAAGAAGAAAGCGAAGCAATTGGAAAAAGAGAAGGGTAACTCAATACTTGCATAATCAAAGGTTATTATGATATAATACTTTTTGGAGCAACATTTGTGCGTGAAGTGGGTCAGGGGAGGAATCCAGCAGCCCTAAGCGATTTCAAGTGTGTGCTCTTTTTTTGTGTATTAATTAAACCCTTTGATACCAACGTATCAGAGGGTTTTTATTTATCAAAAGAAAGGATAGAAAGTTTTAGGAATCTATTCCTTATTAAGTAATAAATCTATAATAAGCATTTATTTTTATTATATAGAGGGAAAGTCTGTCAATGATGATTAATAAAAATAAGTTCGAAAGAGTTCAAACTCAGCTTTCTAAAAAGTGGAATAGGGATGATAGCGATTTATTAATATTAATTATCTGATAATAATTATTGAAAAAAGCCCTATAAAAGAGTAATATAGAGAAGGAAACGAATTTTAAGGAGTAACTTTATAATGACACATATTAAATTTGATTATTCAAAGGTTTTGGACCAATTTATCGCACCACATGAGCTTGATTATATGCAAATGCATGTGACAGCAGCTGATTCAGCTCTTAGAAATGGAACTGGACCAGGTGCTGAAATGACTGGTTGGCTCAATCTACCAGAAGACTATGACAAAGAAGAGTTTGCTCGCATTCAAAAAGCAGCAGAAAAAATCCAATCAGATAGCCAAGTGCTTATTGTTATCGGAATTGGTGGCTCATATCTTGGTGCACGTGCAGCTATTGATTTCTTGAGTAGTTCATTTGTTAATTTACAATCTGAAAAAGAACGTAAAGTACCTCAAATTCTCTATGCTGGTAATTCAATTTCATCAAATTACCTTGCAGACCTTGTAGACTATGTGGCTGACAAAGATTTCTCAGTTAACGTGATTTCAAAATCAGGAACTACAACCGAACCTGCAATTGCATTCCGCGTTTTCAAAGAACTCTTGGTTAAAAAATACGGTCAAGAAGAAGCAAACAAACGTATCTATGCAACAACAGATAAAGCACGTGGAGCAGTTAAAGTTGAAGCCGATGCTAATGATTGGGCTACTTTTGTAGTACCAGATAGTGTTGGTGGACGTTTCACAGTATTGACGCCAGTTGGGCTTTTACCAATTGCAGCTTCTGGTGCAGATATTACTAAGTTAATGGAGGGTGCTAATGCCGCTCGTTTAGCTTACTCATCTGATAAAATCACTGAAAATGAAGCATATCAATACGCTGTTATCCGAAACATCCTTTTCCGTAAAGGTTTTGTAACAGAAGTGCTTGCAAACTATGAACCATCACTTCAATACTTCAGTGAATGGTGGAAACAATTAGCTGGTGAGTCAGAAGGGAAAGACCAAAAAGGTATCTACCCAACATCTGCAAACTTCTCTACCGACCTCCATTCATTAGGTCAATTCATCCAAGAAGGTTACCGCAATCTTTTTGAAACAGTTGTTCGCGTTGAGAAACCACGTAGAAACATTACTATTCCAGAACTTGCTGAGGACTTAGATGGACTTGGTTACCTTCAAGGAAAAGATGTTGACTTTGTTAATAAAAAAGCTACAGATGGTGTGCTTCTAGCTCACACCGATGGTGGTGTTCCAAATACTTTCTTAACTATTCCAGAACAAGATGAGTTCACTCTTGGCTATATCATTTATTTCTTCGAAATTGCTATTGCACTTTCTGGGTACTTAAATGCTGTTAATCCATTTGACCAACCAGGGGTAGAAGCATACAAGAAAAATATGTTTGCCCTTCTAGGTAAACCAGGATTTGAAGAACTTGGAGCTGAATTGAATTCTCGTTTATAAGAAAATCAAAAGAACTTTCTCAAGGGAGTTCTTTTTTTGGTTTTTCAATCCGAGAATAATTGTCAGATTTTTTTGATAAATAACTCAAGTGAACAATCTAGAGAGCCTCTTCTTTTTGTTTTCTGTTCAAAATTTCTCCAAATTTTCAGAAAATTTGATATAATAATAACAATAATCTTAAGATGGAGAAATATAAATATGACCGCACAAAAAATGACTGCAAAAGAAATTATTGCTTTTATTGGAAACGCTGAAAAGAAAACACCTGTTAAGGTTACTTTTGAAGGTGAACTCACAGGACAAGTACCAAGTGGCGTTCTTGAACTAGGCAATACTCTTTTTGGAGACTGGCAAGCCGTAGAGCCACTTCTGGCAAATCTGACTGAAAATAAAGACTATGTGGTGGAGCAAGATGGCAGAAATTCAGCTGTACCTTTACTTGACAAACGCCATATTAATGCACGTATTGAGCCAGGTGCAGTTATCCGTGACCAAGTGACTATTGAGGATAATGCAGTTATTATGATGGGAGCTGTTATCAATATTGGAGCTGAGATTGGTGAAGGAACGATGATTGATATGGGCGCTATCCTTGGTGGTCGTGCAACCGTTGGGAAAAATAGCCATATTGGAGCTGGCGCTGTCCTAGCGGGTGTTATTGAGCCAGCGAGCGCTGAACCAGTTCGTGTTGGTGATAATGTTCTTGTGGGAGCAAATGCTGTTGTTATTGAAGGTGTTCAAGTAGGTAATGGATCAGTTGTAGCTGCCGGTGCTATTGTCACAAAAGATGTTCCTGAAAATGTCGTTGTTGCTGGTGTCCCAGCTCGAATCATCAAAGAAATTGATGAAAAAACACAACAAAAAACAGCACTCGAGGATGCTCTTCGTAATTTGTAATAGAGAAAAAGAGCGGTTTACTACCAGCTCTTTCATCTTGGTAAGGTTCTCTCAAAAAACAGTATTAGAATATTTGCCATGCAGTGTAAAAAGTTCTTATTTGTTTGATTAGATTGGAAATAGTATGATTGATTTGATAAAGATTCGTCGGGATCTCCACATGATTCCTGAAATTGGTTTGGAAGAGTTCAAAACACAAGCCTATCTATTAAAGCGTATCGCTGAGATTACTGCTGACAAAGACTTTGTCGAGCAAAAAACATGGCGTACAGGTATTCTAGTCTTTCTAAATGGTTGGTCTCCAGAAAAAACAGTTGGATGGCGTACGGATATTGATGCACTCCCTATCATCGAAAACACTGGATTGGAATTTTCTAGTACACATGAAGGTCGAATGCATGCTTGTGGACATGATATGCACATGACAACAGCGCTTGGTTTACTCAATGAACTTGTGCAGAAACAACCCAAAAATAATGTACTTTTCCTGTTTCAACCTGCTGAAGAAAATCTTGCAGGTGGTATGTTAATGTATGAAGATGGGGCTTTCGGTGATTGGAAACCAAATGAATTTTATGGACTTCATGTTCGTCCAGATTTTAAAGTAGGAGACATTGCAACCAATACAGGAACTCTTTTTGCTGGGACTTGTGAAGTTCAGGTTACATTCAAAGGAAAAGGGGGACACGCTGCTTTTCCACATGAAGCCAATGATGCTCTAGTAGCAGCAGCATACTTTATTACGCAGGTTCAAAGCATTATCAGCAGAAGCATTGATCCGATTAAAGGTGGCGTTGTGACTTTTGGAGTTTTTCAGGCTGGCACAGCCGATAATGTGATTTCAGAAACCGCAAACCTTCGCGGAACTATTCGTGCTCTTACTCAAGATGTGCTTCAATCTATCATGAAGCGTGTTTCAGAAGTTGCCAAGGGAGTCGCTGCTAGTTTTGTTATGGAAGTAGATGTTCACCTTAAGCAAGGCGGTTATCTACCCGTTGAAAACAACCCAGCGCTTGCTCAAGAATTAATGACTTTTTTTGAAGATGCTCCATCTGTAAATCTCATTAACTGCCCTCCTGCTATGACAGGAGAAGATTTTGGTTATCTCCTTAGCAAAATTCCTGGGGTAATGTTTTGGTTAGGAATTGATACCCCGTACGCTCTCCATCACTCGAAAATGAGTCCTAAAGAAGAAGCCCTTCCATTTGCGGTAGAAGAGATTTCAAAATTCCTAAAATTTAAATCACAATAAATCATTACTGCTAACAAGTGTTAGCAGTTTTTTATATAAAAATAGCCCCCTGTCAAAAACAAGAGGCATAAAATAAGGGAAGGGCGTGACTTTTCAATCACGCCCAGGAGATTTATGAAAGGGAAAATGAGTTATAAAAACTATCTTCCCAGCGGCTTAGGGAACCGCTTTTTAGGATGGGTGTAGTATAACTAACTAACCTTAAATGAAACTTAAAGCTAATTTTAGTATCCTTTCACCGACTGTCAAACTGATAAAGTACTAGCAAATGAAAGAAAAAATATGTTTTTCATGTTATGATATTAATATGGAAAAATCAAGAATTCGAGAATCTGTCCTCTCTCTACTAAAGGAGCAGAACAGACAGGTAAAAGATAGAAAAGACAGGGAGTTGCTTGGACTATTTGTATCATCCGCTGCTTATAAGGAGAGCTTAGTTATAGCAACCTACCTAGCTTTTGATTTTGAATTTAATACAATGCTCTGAATTGAACAAGCGCAAAAGGATGGCAAAAAGATCGTGGTTCCTAAAACATATCC
>CAZPYI010000019.1:0-21668 GCA_964590305.1 uncultured Streptococcus sp. | reverse complement strand
GTTTCTTATTATTTGTATAATCGTTTCAAAAGATCAATTGGTCAATATAGTGACTTTAATAAGAAATCACGTCTATACGAGATACCTCAGGACCTTTCTCCTCTAGAAGTATCAGACTATATTTTTGATGTTTCTTTGAAGGACCAAGATACTTCTGGTAGCCCTATTTCTCAAACGTTTAATGTTGAAAAACTCCTTCAATCAACATTGCTTGATTTAATTGATAGACGAATTGTATTGCTTGAAAAAGAAGGGGAAAAGACTTATTTACAAGTTAAAAATCTGGAAAAAGCAAAAGAGTATGAAAAAGATGTCATTAAGATGGCTTTTGGTAAGGAAGAACGGATAGTAATTGATGATTTATTTATGGACTATCACTTTGATAAAGATATTGTGAAAAAATATAAAAAACTTTACAAAGGTGATGAGTTGACTCGAAAAGTAAACCATGAAGGCAATAAATTTAATAAGCGCTATAAAAAGATAGTTGAATCAATTACTAAAAAAGTCAGTGATGAGATCAATTTTCTCAACCTACCAAAAAATACTCGATCTCTAGAAGAAGCTGATTTAAAAGGAATTAGATGGGCAAGGAACATTACAATTCTTTCTATAATTGCTGATATTGGTTTAGGTTTTTACATGTTTATAAAAGGGGAACCAACTGGCTCTATCTATATCTTACTGCTCATTATGCATCTCTTCCTGACAAGATTTTACATGAAGAAAGTTAGTTTTTTTGAAGAACAAGGGATTTATACTGCTGAGGGACAGATTCGTTGTCAAGAATGGCTTAGTTTTTCAAACATGATGCGTGATCTCAAGAAATTTGACAAAGTTGATGTCGAGGCTGTCATTGTTTGGAACCGTGTTCTGGTTTATGCAACTTTATTTGGTTATGCAAAACAAGTACAGGAATATCTTGATTTTAATAACATCAAACTTGCTGATGAAATGAGTGCAGACACTTATTATCAGACCGCTTTTATTATCGGTTCACGAAGTCATTTCCTCACGTCCTCACTGTCCAGTGCTGAAACAGCTTCAAGCTTCTCGGTGTCATCAGGCGGCTCATCAGGTGGTGGATTCTCAGGCGGTGGTGGCGGAGGCGGTGGTGGAGCATTTTAAAATGTCTCTAAATCTGCTATAATAGACAGAATACTAAATTAAGGAGTAAACATGTTAATTATTGAGTTGTTAAAGGCCTTTTTCTTTGGCATAGTTGAGGGAATTACGGAGTGGCTCCCTGTTTCCAGCACCGGGCATCTAATTCTAGTGCAAGAGTTCATCAATTTGAATCAGTCACAATCTTTTATAGACATGTTTAACATAGTTATTCAACTAGGAGCAATTTTAGCTGTTATTGTGATTTATTTTAAACGTCTAAATCCCTTTCAGCCTGGGAAAACAGCACGAGAGATTCAGATGACTTGGCAACTTTGGGCTAAGGTTGTCATTGCATGTATTCCATCAATTCTGATAGCTGTGCCTTTAGACAGTTGGTTTGAAGCACACTTTAACTATATGTTGCCAGTTGCTATTGCTTTAATTGTTTACGGGGTTGCTTTCATCTGGATTGAAAAGCGGAATGCAACTATTGAACCACAAGTTACTAGCCTTACACGAATGACATACAAAACAGCTCTTTTGATTGGATGTTTTCAAGTTCTTAGTATTGTTCCAGGAACAAGTCGTTCAGGAGCGACAATCCTAGGAGCTATCATCCTTGGAACAAGTCGTTCTGTAGCTACTGACTTCACTTTCTTTTTAGCAATTCCAACTATGTTTGGCTATAGTGGCTTGAAAGCTATCAAGTTCTTCTTGAGTGGCAATGTCCTCACTTTTAGTCAGTTTTTAATCTTGCTAGTGGCGAGTGTCACAGCTTTTGTGGTCAGTTTGTATGCTATTCGATTCTTGACGGATTATGTTAAAAAACATGATTTCACAATCTTTGGGAAATACCGTATTGTTTTGGGATCCGTACTTATCCTGTATAGTATTGTAAAACTATTTTTGTGAGATTCTGCTCATCAAAACAGGTCAAATCTATTCATGATGGATTTGACCTGTTTTAGTAAGTAAGCAAAAAATTGAAAATACAGAGCTTTTCTTGTATAATGAAATGACTACTCGTGCGAGGTATTGATATGGAAATGAAACAGATTAGTGAGACAACACTAAAAATCACTATTAGTATGGATGATTTAGAAGAACATGGTATGGAATTAAAAGATTTTCTTATTCCACAGGAAAAGACGGAAGAATTCTTTTATGCTGTCATGGAAGAACTTGACTTACCAGAAAACTTCAAAGATAGTGGTATGCTTAGTTTTCGTGTAACCCCAAGAAAAGATCGTATAGACGTTTTTGTGACTAAATCAGAACTAGATAAAGATCTAGACCTTGAAGATTTGTCCGACCTTGGCGATGTTTCACAAATGTCTCCTGAGGAGTTTTTTAAGACGTTAGAACAGTCTATGCGTTCAAAAGGTGACACTGCAGCTCATGAAAAATTAGAAAAACTTGAAGATATGATGGAAGATACTGTTGATGAAATATTAGAAGAACAGGTGCAAACAGATGACGTAGGAGACGAAGTTCAACTAGCTGACTATGTGCATTATGTTTTTGACTTTCCTACTTTTGAGGATGCAGTAGCTTTTTCAAAAACAATAGATTTTGAAGTTGAGGCATCGGAGCTCTATAAAGCCGGAAAATTCTATAATATAACTATTTTGCTTGATTTACAGAACAAACCAAGTTATTATGCAAATCTTATTTATGCACGGATGTTAGAGCATGGTGGTGCGGGTTCAAAAACACGCGCCTTTTTACAAGAGCATGGTGTTCCACTTTTGATGGAAGATGCTGTCGAAAAACTACAGATGATAGAGTTGGTATAGTATGGCACCATTGACTATTGAGTATGTATTGGCTTTAATTGGTGCATTTCTCCTTTCTCTTGTCTTCACACCCTTGGTTCGCTTTATGGCGTTTCGTGTAGGCGCTGTTGATAAGCCAAATGCAAGACGTATTAACAAAGTTCCAATGCCTAGTAGTGGTGGTTTGGCAATCTTTCTTTCTTTCTTGATTTCCACTTTGATTTTTATGCCGATGGTGCTTGAGGACGTTAGTTGGAAGCAATCTTACTTTAACTATATCCTACCGGTCGTCGTAGGAGGAATGATTGTTACAGTCGTAGGGTTCATTGATGATATCTATGAACTTAAACCTAGAACCAAGATGCTTGGTATCATACTAGGGGCAGTAATTATTTGGGCATTTACAGATTTTCGATTTGATAGCTTTAAGATTCCTTTTGGAGGTCCTTTACTAGAGTTCAATCCGATTCTGACTTTTATCTTAACAGTTGTTTGGATTATTTCAATTACAAATGCTATTAACCTTATTGATGGCTTGGATGGTTTGGTTAGTGGGGTTTCAATTATTAGCCTCCTGACTATGGCAGTTGTCTCATATTTTTTCCTACCTCAGACGGATTTATATCTGACCTTAACTATCATGGTTTTAATCGCTGCTATTGCAGGATTTTTCCCCTATAATTATAATCCTGCCATTATCTATCTCGGCGACACAGGAGCCCTCTTTATAGGGTTCATGATTGGTGTTCTCTCTCTACAAGGATTAAAAAATTCAACTGCAGTGGCAGTTGTCACACCCGTTATCATTTTAGGTGTCCCAATATTAGATACAACAGTGGCGATTATTCGACGGAAATTATCGGGGCGTCCAATCTCAGAAGCAGATAAAATGCATTTACATCACCGTCTTCTAGCCATGGGCTTCACACATAGAGGAGCAGTTCTAGTTGTTTATGGTATTGCAATACTTTTTTCTTTGATTGCACTCTTATTAAATGTTTCAAGTCGCTTTGGAGGCATCCTGCTTCTAATTGGAGCAGCCTTTGCTTTAGAAATTTTTGTTGAAGGGTTAGAAATTTGGGGTGTGGGACGAACACCGCTCTTTAATGTCTTGAAATTTATTGGTAACAGTGATTACCGCCAAGCGACAATGTTGAAGTGGAAGTCCAATAAAAAATAAAGCGTAAGTAAAGCCTTTTAAGGCTTTTTTTGTTATAATATTTTTGATTACTAAATGGATGATATTTGGAAAAAGGTGTTGATTCCAATCACGAAAAGATTTTTCGGGAAATTGGTTTAATTCGCTGGTAGTCGTTTCTTGAGATATCAATCTAATCAATTTTTATTTTATACAATTAGAAGAGGAGTACAAGATGTCTGTACTAGAAATAAAAAACCTTCATGTATCTATTGAAGACAAGGAAATATTAAAAGGTGTAAACTTAACTCTAAAAACAGGGGAAATAGCTGCTATCATGGGACCAAATGGTACTGGGAAGTCCACTCTTTCTGCTGCTATCATGGGAAATCCGAATTACGAAGTGACTGAGGGAGAAATCCATTTTGATGGCGAAAACATCCTTGAGCTTGAAGTAGATGAACGTGCACGTCTTGGACTTTTTCTTGCTATGCAATACCCTTCTGAAATTCCAGGAATTACTAATGCAGAATTTATTCGAGCTGCTATGAATACTGGGAAAGAGGATGATGACAAAATTTCTGTCATGGACTTTATTACAAAGTTGGATGAAAAAATGGAACTTCTTGGCATGAAAGAAGAAATGGCGGAGCGTTACCTTAACGAAGGTTTCTCGGGTGGTGAGAAGAAACGTAATGAAATTCTACAACTTTTAATGTTGGAACCAAAGTTTGCCCTTCTTGATGAGATTGATTCAGGTTTGGATATTGATGCCCTTAAAGTTGTTTCAAAAGGGGTTAATGCAATGCGTGGAGAGGGCTTTGGAGCAATGATTATCACGCATTACCAACGCTTGCTAAACTATATTACACCGGATGTGGTGCATATTATGATGGATGGGCGTGTTGTACTTTCTGGAGATGCTTCACTTGCTGCGCGCCTTGAAAAAGAAGGCTATGCACAAATTGCAGACGAACTTGGTCTAGATTACAAAGAAGAAGTCTAATCCATGATGTGAAGGCCTGTTGAGACTGTCAATGCTTAAGTATCATGAGACAGTAGAGGTCGTACTCAAATCAAAATGAGAGGAAGATTACTTATCTTCACGGATTATAAAAAGGAGTAAACATCTCATATGACTAAAGAATCAATAATAAAATTTTTTCAAGCAAAAGCAGAGCCAGAATGGTTACAAAACCATCGTCTAGCTGCTTTTGATAAAATAGATGAATTGGAACTTCCAAAAATTGAACGTGTTAAATTTCATCGTTGGAATTTGGGTGATGGACAAATTTCTGAAAGTGAATACTCAAAAAATGTACCTGATTTCACTAACCTAGGTGATAATCCAAAACTCGTTCAAGTTGGAACACAGACAGTTTTAGAACAAATGCCAACAGATTTAGCTGAGCAAGGGGTTATTTTTACAGATTTTTACTCTGCTTTGGAGGAAATCCCTCAAGTTGTTGAAACGTATTTTGGCAGTACAGTGAGATTTGATGAAGATAAACTGTCCGCTTACCACAATGCTTATTTTAACAGTGCAGCAGTGCTGTATGTTCCAGACAATGTTGAAGTTGATCAACCGATTGAGGGGATATATTACCAAGACAGTGACAGCAAGGTCCCTTTTAACAAACATGTGCTTGTCATCATTGGTAAAAACAGCAAAGTGAGTTATCTTGAGCGTTTTGAAACTATTGGTAATGGGACTGAAAAAGTCACTGCCAATATCGGTATAGAAGTCATTGCGCGTGATGGCAGTCAAGTGAAATTTTCAGCTATCGACCGTTTAGGTCAAAATGTAACAACTTATATTAGTCGTCGCGGTCATCATGGTAGAGATGCCCATATTGACTGGGCAATTGGGGTCATGAATGAAGGTAATGTCATTGCGGACTTTGATTCCGATCTTTTAGGAGATGGTAGTCAGGCACATTTAAAAGTTGTAGCTGCTTCAAGTGGCCGTCAGATACAAGGTGTTGACACACGTGTGACTAATTATGGTCGAAATTCTGTTGGTCACATCTTGCAACACGGGGTTATTCTTGAACGTGGAATACTAACTTTTAATGGGATTGGTCATATCATCAAGGGAGCAAAAGGAGCAGATGCGCAACAAGAGAGTCGTGTACTGATGCTTTCGGACCAAGCACGCTCTGATGCCAATCCAATCCTTCTCATTGATGAAAATGATGTCACGGCAGGTCATGCGGCTTCTATCGGACAGGTTGATCCAGAAGATATGTATTATCTTATGAGTCGTGGATTGGATAAAGATACAGCAGAACGCCTAGTTATTCGTGGTTTCCTGGGCACAGTTATCACAGAAATTCCAGTTAAGGAAGTCCGTGAAGATATGGTTGCCGTCCTTGATAAAAAATTGGACGTTCGATAAGATGAAGACATTAAACAGCAAAAAAATACGTCAAGATTTTCCAATTCTTGATCAAATCATCAATGATGAACCACTTGTTTATCTTGATAATGCGGCGACAACGCAAAAACCACGACAAGTGTTGGAAAAATTGCAAGCTTACTATGAAAATGATAATGCTAATGTTCACCGTGGCGTTCATACGTTAGCTGAACGTGCAACAGCTGCTTATGAAGCTAGTCGAGAGAAAGCTCGTCGTTTTATCAATGCGAAATCTACTAAGGAAGTACTCTTTACCCGTGGGACTACTACTGGGCTCAACTGGGTTGCTCGCTTTGCTAAAGAAATTCTCCAAAAAGATGATGAAGTGCTTATTTCCATTATGGAACACCACTCAAATATTATTCCTTGGCAAGAAGCTTGTCGTAAAACGGGTGCTAAATTAGTCTATGCTTATTTGAAGGATGGGCAACTTGACCTTGACGATTTAACAAATAAAATCACTAACAAAACAAAATTTGTATCCATCTGTCATGTGTCCAATGTTTTAGGATGTATCAATCCTATCAAGGAAATTGCGTCAGTGGCACATGAACATGGTGCTTATATGGTTGTTGATGGGGCTCAGTCTGCACCACATATGACCATCGATGTTCAAGATTTAGATTGTGATTTTTATACATTGTCAGGGCATAAAATGCTAGGTCCGACAGGTATCGGAGTTCTTTACGGCAAAGAAGACATTTTAAATCGTATGTCGCCAGTTGAATTTGGTGGTGAAATGATTGATTTTGTCTATGAGCAAGAAGCAACATGGAAAGAATTACCATGGAAATTTGAAGCGGGGACACCTAATATTGCTGGAGCTATTACACTAGGTGCAGCATTGGATTACCTAAGCGATATCGGCATGGATACAATTCATGCTTATGAACAGGAATTGGTTGCTTATGTGTTACCCAAGCTACAAGCGATTGATGGTCTAACTGTTTATGGACCGCAAGATCCTAAACAACATATGGGAGTCATCGCATTCAACCTAGATGGCTTACATCCTCATGATGTAGCGACTGCCCTTGACTATGAAGGTGTTGCTGTACGAGCCGGACATCATTGTGCGCAACCTTTAATCAATCATCTTGGCATTCATTCGGCTGCACGTGCAAGTTTCTATATTTATAATACAAAAGAAGATTGCGATAAATTAGTCGAAGCGATTATCAAAACGAAGGAGTTTTTCAATGGCACTTTCTAGATTAGATAGCCTATATATGGCAGTTGTGGCTGATCATTCAAAATCTCCCCACCACCATGGAACCATAGAAGATGGGGAACAAGTTAACCTTAATAATCCTACTTGCGGTGATGTGATTTTACTGTCAGTAAAGTTTGATGGTGATAAGATTTCAGATATCGCCTTTGCAGGTGACGGGTGTACTATTTCAACTGCTTCATCAAGCATGATGACGGATGCTGTTATTGGTAAGAGCAAATCGGAAGCTCTTGAATTAGCAGATGTTTTTTCAAAAATGGTTCAGGGTCAACAGGATGATTCGCAGAAAAAACTGGGTGATGCCAGCTTACTGGCGGGTGTGTCAAAATTTCCACAACGAATTAAATGCTCAACTTTGGCATGGAATGCTCTTAAAAAAGCGATAGAACATGATGACAACTAAGGAGGGAAGATATGCCTGAAACAATTGAAAAAGTAGAACCTAAACCTATTGATTTAGGAGAATATAAATTTGGTTTTCATGATGATGTGACGCCTATTGCCTCAACAGGGAAAGGTCCTACAGAAGCAGCAGTGCGCGAAATGTCTCAAATAAAAGGGGAACCTGAGTGGATGTTGGACTTTCGTCTAAAATCACTGGAAACATTTAACAAGATGCCCATGCAAAAATGGGGCGCTGACTTATCAGAGATTGATTTTGATGAGATTATTTATTACCAAAAACCAACGGATAAACCGGCACGTTCTTGGGATGATGTGCCAGAGAAAATCAAAGAAACATTTGAAAGAATCGGTATTCCAGAAGCAGAGCGCTCTTTCTTGGCAGGGGCTTCCGCGCAGTACGAGTCAGAAGTTGTTTATCACAACATGAAAGATGAATACGATAAACTTGGCATTATCTTTACTGATACAGATTCTGCACTTAAAGAATATCCTGAACTTTTTAAACAATATTTTGCAAAACTTGTCCCACCAACGGACAATAAACTAGCTGCATTGAATTCGGCTTTTTGGTCAGGTGGAACATTCATTTATGTTCCTAAAGGTGTCAAGGTTGATATTCCTCTCCAAACATACTTCCGGATTAACAATGAAGGAACGGGTCAGTTTGAACGGACATTGATTATTGTTGATGAAGGTGCTAGTGTCCATTACGTTGAGGGATGTACCGCGCCAACCTATACGACAGCCAGTCTTCATGCCGCGATTGTTGAAATATTTGCCTTAGATGGTGCTTACATGCGCTATTCAACGATTCAAAACTGGTCTGATAATGTCTACAATTTGGTGACAAAACGTGCTAGAGCATTGACAAATGCGACAGTTGAGTGGATTGATGGAAATCTTGGCGCACGCACAACCATGAAATACCCATCTGTTTATCTTGATGGAGAAGGTGCGCGTGGTACCATGTTGTCCATTGCTTTTGCTAATACAGGACAACATCAAGATACTGGTGCCAAAATGATTCACAATGCACCACACACATCGTCTTCAATCGTATCCAAGTCCATTGCCAAAGGTGGCGGGAAAGTGGACTATCGTGGACAAGTTACTTTCAATAAAGATTCAAAGAAATCAGTTAGTCATATTGAATGTGATACAATCATCATGGATGACATTTCATCATCAGATACCATTCCTTTCAATGAGATTCACAATTCTCAAGTTGCACTGGAACATGAAGCCAAAGTCTCAAAAATTTCAGAAGAACAATTATACTATCTCATGAGTCGTGGACTGACCGAATCGGAAGCCACAGAAATGATTGTCATGGGATTTGTAGAACCATTCACTAAAGAACTCCCAATGGAATACGCCGTCGAACTTAATCGATTGATTAGTTATGAGATGGAAGGTAGTGTTGGATAATTTTTAAATACTTGCTCGAAACGTTGACTATCAATGTTTCGGGCTTTTTTATTTTTGGAGGAGGAATGGAGCTAAGATAGAGTGAGTACACAAAAGGATTGCACTCAGAAGCATGATTTTATTTTCTGATTAGCATTAGTAGCTTTGGTACACTAAAATGAAAAAAGCAAAATAAACTTGTACCCAAGTTATGTAGCTACTTCTTGGGGATACCTATATAATATAGTTGGGGGTAGGGAAATGACGGATTATCGAATTAGTTATCTTATTTCGAATATTGCTGAAGAACTTCCGATTGAAGAAGCAGAGAAGATAATGCAGTTTAAAAACGGAGAGATTGTTCAAGAACTCGAAAAATTTAATCTTGTTTCGTCTGAAATGTTTGATCTCGAGATAACAATGGTGAATGGTTCACTAAAGGTACCTAGTGAACTATCAGAGAAATGGGTTGACATCTTTTTTAACAGTAAAAGAGATTGAATAAGTTTGGGACCTATACAGCACTAATCATGCTGGCCGGAATGGCATTCAACATTTTGATTGCTCGTATTACACGCTTTAAATACATTTACTTGACTGGGCATGCAACGCTTTATATGGCATGTATGATTGCCGTTATTTTAAGTGTCACTGGTATGGGGACCATTCCGCTTGTTCTATTTGGTGGTTTAGCATTAGGTCTAGCAAATACGATTTTCCCTGCCATTGCGCAACCATTTACGCGTCAGATTACAAAAAATGATACAGTCGCATTGGGGCACACTGGAAACTTTGGTTATACTTTGAGTGCAATAATTGGAAAAGCTGTTGGAGACAAAGAAAAATCAACAGAGGACATTAATTTTCCAAAAGGGCTATCTTTCTTACGTGATTCAACAGTAAGTATCACAATCACTATGGCTATTGTTTATGTAATAGTTGCATTATTTGCTGGGAATACATATGTTTCTGAAAACTTAAGTGATGGGACTAATTATATTATTTATTCATTGCAACAAGCTGGCTCTTTTGCAGCGGGAGTATTCGTTATACTAGCTGGGGTGCGTTTGATTTTGGCAGAAATTGTACCCGCTTTCAAAGGTATTTCAGAAAAATTGGTACCAAACTCAATACCAGCCTTAGATTGTCCAATTGTTTTCCCATATGCACCAAATGCAGTATTAATTGGTTTTCTAACTAGCTTTGTAGGTGGTCTAGTAAGTTTGGCAATTATGGTTTTAGCAGGATCAACAGTTATTATTCCAGGTGTTGTTCCTCACTTCTTCTGTGGAGCAACGGCGGGTGTCTATGGAAATGCAACAGGTGGATTACGCGGGGCTGTTGCAGGCTCGTTCGTTCATGGTGTAATCATCAGCTTTATGCCAATTCTATTGATGCCGGTATTAGGCGACCTTGGTTTCCAAGGCTCAACATTCTCAGATACTGATTATGGTGTAGCGGGAATTTTCCTTGGGAACTTAGCGAATTATGGTGGACAAATCGCTGCTATTATCGGAATTGTTTCTGTACTTGCAGTATTGATTGGCCTTACAATCGTTTCTAAAAATAAAGTCAGTAAAGTATCTAAATAATTAAGGAGATGATGAGATAGAATGGAAAAAGAGACACTTTCTAAGCTAGAAGTATTAGCTGCAAAAATTAGAATTGATACAATCGAAGCCATTCGGAAAGTTGGTGCGGGTCATATCGGTGGTTCATTGTCAATCGCTGACTTATTAGCTGTTCTTTATGGTAAACAACTGAATTATAATCCTGAAAATCCTGAATGGGATGGCCGTGATCGTCTAGTCCTGTCAAAAGGTCATGCTGGTCCCGCATTGTATAGTGCTTTAGCTGAGGTGGGATTCTTTAATAGAAATTGGTTATTGACATTAAATGAAGGTGGAACCAAGCTGCCTTCTCACCCAGATCGCACAAAAACTCCATGAGTGGATGTGACGACAGGTTCTTTAGGTCAAGGAACTTCTATGGCAGCAGGTATTGCCACAGGTTTAAAAATGCGAGGAAGTAGCAGTTATGTTTACTTGATTGTAGGTGACGGAGAGCTCAATGAAGGCCAATGTTGGGAAGCATTCCAATATATTGCTCACTTCAAATTGAACAATTGTATTGTGATTATTGATGAAAACAAGAAGCAATTGGATGGCACCACAGAAGAAATTATGAATTCATTTGATATCGAAGAAAAAATGCGTGCTTTTGGATTTAAAACAACAAAGGTAAAAGGTGCTGATTTTAAAGCAATTGATGATGCTATTGATTATTGTAAAACAATCAAAGATCAAGCAGTATGTATCGTTCTAGATACGATCAAGGGACAAGGAGTCAAATTATTTGAAGAAATGGACGCTAATCATTCGGTAAAATTCGACAATGAGACTATTTTAAACCAAACTGATCAAATAATAGCTGACTTAAAACTAATGACAAAGGAGCGTACTTAAATGTTTATCTTGGCAGATAACAATAAAATAGGAAAAGAACTTCGTGCTGTGGTTGTCGATGCTTTGAAGGAAGTTATGGCTGAAAATGAAAATGTGGTGGCATTGGATGCTGATTTGGGTGGTGCAAGTAAATGGACAGATATTGCAAAAGATACGCCAAATCGTTTTATTAATGTGGGAATCGCTGAGGCGAATATGGTTGGTGTTGCTGCTGGATTGAGTTTAACAGGTTTTACTCCATTCATACACACTTTTGCTCCTTTTGCAACACGACGAGTATTGGATCAAATCTATCTTTCAGGGGCTTATGGGAAGAACACTATTAATATTTTTGGATCAGATCCAGGCTTTGCAGCAGGTCAAAATGGTGGCACCCACACAACTTGGGAAGACATAGCTGTACTTCGCTCAATTCCAGAAGTGGTTATTTGTGATGCGGCAGATGCTGTCCAGATGAAGTGGATTATTAGTGAATTTAGCAAACTTCAAGGTGTGCATTATGTACGAGGAAATCGCAAAGGTGTTCGAAATATTTATGCAGAAGGTTCAACTTTTCAGATTGGCAAGGGAAATCTACTGAAAAAAGGTAAAGATTATTTGATTGTTGCTGCTGGTCAGTTGGTTTCTGAGGCGATGGAAGTCGCAAATGAATTAGAAAAAAACAGCGAAGGTATTTCGGTAGATGTCATTGATATGTTTACAATAAAACCTCTAGATAAAAAACTACTTCTTGACCGTTTTGTTGGAAAGAAAGGCGTGATTACAATTGAAAATCATTCTATTACTGGTGGTTTAGGTAGTGCAGTCTCAGAAGTTCTATCTGATAATGGTCTAGCCATACCTTTGAAGCGAATCGGGGTAACTGATCGCTTTGGCCAAGTTGGGACTCCCGAATTTCTACAAGAAGAGTTTGGATTAACTACAGAAAAAATCCTGAGCCAATTAACAACTATTTAAGTTCATTTCAACAGAAGAAAGCCAGCAACATGCTGACTTTCTTTTTTTATTTTCTCAACCAATTTTTCTTATTTTGCAACAGCTAACTGTTCTTGGACATATTTTGCATACAGTGGGTGTGTTGCGACAAGGTCTGCATGCTTACCAGAGCCAGTGACTTTGCCTTTTTCAGTGAAATAAATATTATCCGCATCAATGATAGTTGACAGTCTGTGAGCAATCACAAGTGTCGTTCGTCCTTTCATCAAGCTATCTAGTGCCTTTTGTACCATGCTTTCTGACTCTGAGTCCAGGCTTGCGGTCGCTTCATCCAGCATGAGAATTTTTGGATTACGTAGAAATGCGCGTGCAATCGCAAGTCGTTGGCGTTGTCCTCCAGAGATTTTCACGCCTCGTTCACCAACTTGTGTGTCCAGTTGTTCGGGCATATTTTCAACAAATTTTCGAGCAAATGCAAGGTCTAAAACACTCCAGAGCTCATCATCCGAGTAGTCTTTCTCAAGACCATAACTAAGATTTTCACGGATTGTTCCCGCCATAACGGCAGAGTCCTGACTCACGAAACCAATCTGACTGCGCCAATTTTCAAGAGAAATAGTTGAGATGTCAATATCACCTATTTTTACTTCACCTGAAGTTGGGTTATAGAATCGTTCAAGAAGAGCAAAGACTGTTGACTTCCCACCTCCAGAAGGACCAGCAAAAGCAACGATAGAATTTGGTTCAGCCTCAAAACTGACATTTTCTAGTATCTGTTCGTCACCATCATAAGAAAAATCGACATCTTTCATTTGTAGTGTTTTACCTTCGACATCAACGATATCACCTTCTTGCAAGTGTTCTTGTCCCTCGTCAAAGATATCAGTAATTCGAGCTGTTGAGCCTGAGGCTTTAGCTAGTTCCGTGAAGAAACTGGCAATAGTTGGTACAGCTCCAATGAGATTAAACAGATACATCATCATCCCAAGTAGTGTACCAAGTGTCATAACATTAGTTGAAATGAGATAAATACCATATGCTAAAAGTCCGAAAATCATTAGCATCATAGAGAGCATCATGATAGGCTGCATCATGCCGTCAAAGAAAGCTTCGCGAATTCCAATTTTATAAAGCACTCCGACAGATGTCTCTATCTGACGTGACGCTTGCTTTTCAGCATTTAAACTCTTGATTAGGCGAATTTCTCCAAGGCTCTCGGAAGCAATCCCTTGGAAGTCGGCAAGTGAATCTTGTCTAGCATGACCAATTTTTTGTCCAAATATCATGATAGGAAACATGATAATCATGACGATGGGTACAGCAACAACCATTGCAACTGTTAGTTGCCATTGCATTTGAATCATAAAGATAATAGATCCTACTAATAAAAAGATTTGGGAAATAGTCTGTGGAATAGTATTAGCAATTAATTGTTTGACCTGTGTTGTATCGTTGGCAAGACGTGATGACATTTCACCCGTTTTCACTTCGTCAAAATACTTGACTGGCAAGTGAATCATTTTATTCCAAACACGTTGACGCAAGTTTTTGACAACAGATTCTCCAAAAATACCGAGAAGAATCGCCGCTCCTGCTGACAATAAAGCTGATATAATATAAATAACAACAACTTTTACAATGCTACCAGCATCAATACCTTTTGAAAAACTATTGACAAGTGGTGTGACCATTTTTGGAACTTGTAATTGAATAAGTGTACTCGTTAGTCCAGCAATAATACCAAAGACAAAAAAGAGATATTTGGGTTTGGCGGCAGCTACTAGTTTAATAAAGTGTTTAATTGAAGTTTTGCTGACGGGCATTTCTTCTTTTTCTTTCCTGCTTTGAGGATTTTGTGATTCTCTTGTTTCCATAATTTTCTTCTTTCATAAATTATTTTAGTGTGGCAATAGATAGTGCTAACAGTTTAAAATAAGCTCCTCTAGTAAAAGGCAATTTTTGTAGTTACTTATATAGTATCTGTTCGATAATAATTGACATGATTTTTCTTTTAAGATACTGAAAGTTTTACAAGTATTTTCCAAATTCATCACGATCTTGCCTGGAGAAACCATTTTTTCCGTAGGTATCCTTCATGAAATCATTGAACTGCTTTTCAAACTGAGCATCGTTAGAGTCTCCGAAACTTTTCTTTAGACTGTCTTTAAAAGCATTAGTCTCAAAATTCCAGTTATCACCAAATGGATTACTGTCATGCATCGAATCGTCTTTATTTTTAAAAGTATTACGTGGCTGTTGTGACATTGGGCGTCTTGTTTGCCCCCATTTTCCAATAAACAGATGTGGATCGCGAGAGAACATCATGTTTTCCATGTCAGGATTGTCGGAAAATGCTCTCATTCTTTGATGGGGATTACCATCTTTTGCGACATTGGCAGTCGTTAATTTTTCCATAAGAATTCGGAGTTGCTCTTTTTCATCATCGGATAATGACTTGAAGATGTCTTCTGACAAATCATTATGAAAACAGTTTCTTTTTTTCTCCGCTTTTTTTCCCTTTTCTGTTAAAAAAACACGATTAATGCGTCTATCATTATCATCAACGATACGTTCTACGTAGCCATCTTTTTCGAGTTGTTTTACTTGAGCTGTCACACTAGAAGGTTTGATATCAAGTAATTCAGAGATTTCTGAGTTACTCAAACCATCTTTGTTCCAGAGTTCAACGAGCAGACCTTGTGCTCCTGTTCTATTATCACGATTTTTGATGTGATCAGAAAACATATTTGCCCGAATAGCAAAAAGAATTGTTGGGTTTTGTAATAGTTTTGAAAAAAGTTGTAATAGATTATTTGTTGTTTTAGACATAATAAGATTCTCCCAAGGTATTTAGTTAGTTGTTTTTGTTTAAAACTAACTAAATGAATTATATATCTTTTAGTTAGCCTTGTAAAGAGAAAAACTAACTAAATAAAAAATAATATTGAGAGTGATAAGTGTGTCATGTTTGACTATTATTTTTATTTGAGTGAAGTGTAGGCCACCGAAACATGGTATTTGCTACGTCTATTCAAGTACTAATAACAACAAGTGACAGTTTATGTCACTTGTTTTTTGAATTGATTCTTTTATTATGTTTTAATGTATACAAAATAAAGTCTAGAGGATGAAAAATGGAGATAAAAGTTGTTACTGCTAACCATGGAGATTTTATCGCTCTTACAGAGCAATTAGATGACAATTTGAATGTACTAGGAGCCCACCAACCAAAAGAGGAGCGTCAAAGATACGCTTCATATAATGGATTATCAACTGCTTCTAAAGTCTATATTATGTACGATGACAACTTACCTATTGCTTGTGCAGCGTGTAAACCACATTCAAGTGAGACTGCTGAAGTGAAGAGAGTATTTGTGAATCCTGATTTTCGAGGAAAAGGACTTGCAAAGAAATTAATTGAAAAATTAGAAGAAGCAGCCAAAAATGATGGTTTCAATTCTCTGATATTAGAAACAGGAAAACATAATACTGGAGCCATTTCACTTTATCAAAAGATGAATTATAGGCAAATTGATAACTTTCCACCTTATGTAGATATGGACGATTCTGTCTGCATGAAGAAAACTTTGTTAATCAAGTAAAGGATTTGGTTCTGTATTGCACAGGACTAAGTACTTTTAATTTTGTTTTGCATTCCTAGTTATTAATGTACAGCTTTTTTATCAGACCGGATAGTAATTTTTAGTTCTAATGTTTTGGTATAATTATTATTTTTTATCTAAAAATAACAATTATTTCCTTTAATTAAATAATTTATAAAAAGAATATCTGGAAATGACTTGACAAGACAATTATTGTTTGTTAGTCTAATTAGTGAAAATAAAATATGATTTGTTAGGTGAGGCTCCTATACAAACACAGGCTACTGCCCAAAAATGTCGAGAGACGCCAATGGGTAGAACAGGAATTGTCGAATACAAGGCTTTTCTTAAGGTAGCTAAGATGTTTGTCTTTACGTTGTATAGTGCCAAAACTCAACGAATAGATCAGCATCTTTTTTGTCTTGTATATTGATGAATTTAGAGCGTCTTTTCGCGGAGTTTTTGTGCGGAAAGTCGCTTTTTTGTGTCTAAAATAATCATTTCTTGTTTTTACTTATAAAGAGAGGGGAAAATTATGTATTTTTGTTTATGCTAACAATGAGTTTATTAGCAGGTGCTGTTATTGGGATTGAGAGGCAGTGGCGAAAAAAATTAGCTGGATTTCGAACCATGGTGTTGGTTTCTCTTGGTGCAACAATTTTTGTATCATTATCTTCCATGGTTGCTAACGATGCAAGTCCCACAAGAATAGCTGCACAAGTAGTCAGTGGCATTGGATTTTTGGCAGGTGGAATTATTTTGCGAGATGGATTTAGCGTAACTGGCTTAAACACTGCTGCTACCTTATGGTGTACTGCTGCAGTTGGAGCCATGATTGGTGCAAACTTTATCAAAGAAGGTTTCTTAGCTGCTATGGTCATCATGCTGGTCAATATTGTGATCCGATTTATTTCCAAACGATTCGATCAAATTGCTGAAGTTTACAGACCTGAAGGATTAGAGAAAATGGAGAACCTATTTTTAATTGTTACGGGAGCAAGCGCTTCTGAAATGACTTTGAGGACTGAAATTATTACCCAGTTAGATCGGTATTACTTGTCTTTTTGTCATTTCTTATGTCAAGATCTTGCGGGAGATGTCGTTCAGTTACAAGTAGAGATAGAACCAACTTCAAATATTGACTTAGCAATGAAGGAAGTCATTATGCACTTGTCAAAGAATAAGGAAGTTTTAGAAATTTACCAATTATCAAAGGAGGAAGAATCATGGTAAAACAGCGATCACTTTAATTAAATGGAATAGTTCCATTTATCAGGAAACCTTATATTTAAGGAATCAAGTATTAAAAGCTAGTAGTGGGAAACCTTTTTTGACGGAATCGCCGATTGAAGAAGTGCAAGATATCCACCTAGTAATAAAACAAAATAATCATCTGGTTGGCACGCTTCTTTTACACCCTTGCTCAGAAAATTTTATACAAATAAAGCAAGTTGCACTTAGTCCTGCCTGTCAAGGGCAAGGCTTAGGAAGACAATTAATGGTATATGCTGAACAAATCGCTAGGGACCTAAATTATTCAACAATTTTTTTAACGGGACGAAAACAGGCTTGGGGATTTTATGAGAAATTAGGTTATAGCGAGTTGATGGAAGCCTACCAAGAAGATGAATTAATTCTAAAAGTTTTTAAAAAACAAATTAACGAAACAATATATTTTACAAATAAGAAGGAGATGAAAACCAATGGATGATAGTAGTTCAAGGCACAAGGGCTTGTTGAAAAAAGATAGTTTAAAGCAAAACCAATATATTTATTGTCTATTTGTTTTTACCCCCTTTTTGCAAGCCCGATTAAGAAAATCAAAATAGAAATATATGACAATGTAATTCTATATTTATTGCATCAAGTTAGATATGACTGATCTATCTTTATTGGCATACAAGGAGAAGAAAGTGGAAAAAAAGAAACATGACAATCAAGCTTTGAACTATGGTTTAATGGCAAAAAAAACACTTGAAAATATTTATGAAACATTTCGAACGACTAAAAAGGGATTGTCTGAAGGTCAGGCGATTATGGCTAGGGAAGAATATGGGGACAATACAATTTCCTATGGGAAGAAAACGCCCTTTATTATGGAAGTATTGAAGGCCTACATTACCCCTTTTACCTTAGTACTTATAGGGTTAGGCGTTACATCATTTATTACGGATGTCATCATTGCAGCACCGGAGGAGCGAGACTACTTCGCCAGTATCATAATTTTTATGATGGTGTTTATCAGTGGTACCATGACACTAGTTCAGTCAGTACGATCTACTCAAGCGGCGGAAAAGTTGAAATCACTGGTTAAAGTAACTGCAGCAGTAAAACGGAATAACCATTATGATGAAATTCCTATGGAAGATATAGTTTGTGGAGATATTGTGAAATTATCAGCTGGTGATATGATTCCAGCAGATATTAGATTAATCAGCACTAAAGACTTATTTATTTCACAATCTGCTCTAACTGGAGAAAGTTATCCTGTTGAAAAACGTGCGGAAGCTGTAGTCACTCAACATGATTCTGAAACGGGATACGAGAATTTAGTATTCATGGGTAGCAATGTTATCAGTGGTAGTGCTGAAGGAGTAGTTATTGCTACGGGGAATCGTACATTATTTGGAGATGTTGCCAAATCTTTATCTACTAAACCTATACAAACAAGCTTTGAGATAGGGATAAGTAAAACATCTTTCCTATTCATAAAATTTATGGCTTTGATGGCTCCAACTGTTATTGTCATTAATGGTTTCACCAAAGGGGATTGGATGGAAGCACTCCTATTTGGTCTATCAGTTGCCGTTGGCTTAACACCAGAAATGTTGCCTATGATTGTTACGACAAACCTAGTAAAAGGTGCGACAGGGATGGCCAAAAAGGGAACAGTCATTAAAAATTTAAATTCCATTCAAAATTTTGGTGCCATTGATGTGCTGTGTACAGATAAAACTGGAACTTTAACACAAGATAAAATTATTTTGGAATATCATTTAGGTTTGACTGGCGAAGAGGACGAGCGTGTTTTACGTCATGCCTATTTAAATAGTTACTACCAAACAGGACTCAAAAATCTACTCGATGTTGCCATTATTGATGCTGCAAAAATGGAATTAGATACTGAAACAATTAACTATAAGAAAGTAGATGAGATTCCATTTGATTTCGAACGTAGACGAATGAGTGTTGTAGTGGAAGATACTAATGGCAAAACTCAAATGATCACTAAAGGTGCTATTGAAGAGATGCTAAGTATTTCAAATTATGTAGATTTTAAAGGGGAAGTTGTTGCCTTAACTGAGGAAGTTAAGCAGAAAGTCTTAGAAAAAGTTAATGAACTAAATGAAGATGGCTTGCGTGTTATTGGTGTTGCTCAAAAAACGAACCCAAGTGTTGTAGGAGAATTTTCTGTATCAGATGAATCTGAAATGGTGTTGATAGGCTATCTAGCCTTCCTAGATCCACCAAAAGAAACGACAAAACAAGCCTTAGAAACATTGAAGAAACATGGTGTTGGGGTAAAAGTATTGACGGGCGATAATGCCCTTGTGACACAATCAGTTTGCAAGCAAGTAGGTTTAGGAGCAGAAAAACTGATTAGTGGAGAATACATTGCACATGCAAGCGATGATGAGCTGAGTCATCTAGTAGAAAAATATAATGTATTTGTGAAATTAAACCCACAACAAAAGCAAAAAATCACACGTGTCTTGAAAGAAAACGGACACACGGTAGGATTTCTTGGCGATGGAATCAATGAGGCACCAGCAATGAAAAGGGCAGATGTGGGTATTTCAGTGGATACTGCTGTTGATATTGCAAAAGAATCTGCAGATGTTATTTTATTAGAAAAAGATCTAATGATTCTGGAGAGAGGTATTATTTCAGGTAGAGAAACATTCGGAAATATCATGAAATACATTAAAGCAACAGCTAGTTCGAACTTTGGGAACATGTTTTCTGTGCTGGTTGCTAGTACGTTTTTACCATTTTTACCAATGTTACCTATACAAATTCTCTTCTTAAATCTTATCTATGATATTTCCTGTGTGTCAATCCCATGGGATCATATGGACAAGGAGTATTTAGATAAGCCGAAGAGTTGGGATGCGTCTAGTATTGGTAAATTTATGGTTTGGCTGGGGCCAACAAGTTCGGTGTTTGATATTACTACCTATCTACTGATGTATTTTATTATTTGTCCAGCAGTTGTAGGTGGAAATTTTCACTCGCTTACTCCAGATCAACAGATTGCATTTATTGCAGTATTCCATGCAGGGTGGTTTGTTGAGTCTTTATGGTCGCAAACACTGGTTTTACATGCATTGCGTACACCGAAACTTCCGTTTATTCAAAGTCGTGGATCATTTATTATGACAATGTTGACGTCACTAGGTATTGTAGTTGGAACAATCTTACCATTTACAAGTTTTGGAGAAAACTTAGGGATGGCTGTTCTTCCATCAGACTACTGGATATGGTTAGCAGCAACTATTGTTGCCTATTTAGCACTTGTAACTGTTGTAAAACGATTTTATATCCGTCGTTACCAAGAGTTATTATAGGAATAAGAGACCAGTTTTTAATAAACTATAAAATAAAAGATAAAGTGCAAAGGTTATCTCTGACTAGCCCCTTAAAACACTGGGTTGTAGATACAAACGTATTATCTAACTTTTTTAGAACTAGCCTTGCATGCTTAGCATGCAAGGCTAGTTTTTATAAAAACTAGTTGAAGGAGAGAGGTATGGGAACTTTTATTTTAATTGTTGTACTTTTTCGCACATGTTTACTTTTGTGCATTGCTCTTTATTTATTAGATAGAGTTTAATATTAACCTAGATAAATTCTGAATTTACTAATTATGAAGCGGAAAATATCTTATATTAGGTAAATAAATATTCTTAAAAGATACTGTATTAGCACCAGTAAAGAATATTTAAAGAAGAAACTTATAATTATAAGTTTCTTCTTTATTATTCAAAATAATTGATTCTTTTATTAGGATAGTTGTCTCAATTTTTCACTATCAGTGCTTGTTCAATACAATAAAGAAAAGATAATATTTATTCAATTGTTCAGCAGTAGATGAGGATTTTACAACTCTCTAATAATGAAAAAAGTTTCGGTATTTAGTGAAAAAGTGATACAAGTAACAACTTTTTGAAAACGGTTTTATT
>CAZPYI010000018.1:0-22025 GCA_964590305.1 uncultured Streptococcus sp. | reverse complement strand
TACTAGACACAAAAATCTTGATAGTTTCTTTGTTTAGTAGCAATTCAATAGTAGCGCTATCCTATTGGAGTAAGTAGTTTTTCTACCTACTAGAAACTTTGTTTATAAAAATTAATAATAAGGAGTTTTATTATGGCAACAGCATTAATTATATGTGCCTCAGGCATGTCTTCATCACTTATGGCGAAAAAGGTAACGGAATTTCTTCAAAAAGAAGGAAAAGATATTACCGTTGACGCTATTAGTGCCAACGAAGGCGGGAAAGCTATTGAACAAGCTAAATTTGATTTATTTCTTATCAGTCCACAGACTAGAATGTATTTCAAACAATTTTCAGAGCTAGGTGAAAAAGCTGGGAGACCAGTTGTTCAAATTCCACCACAAGCCTATATTCCAATCCCAATGGGAATTGAAAAAATGGCTAAACTTATTACTGACAGTATCTAATTGATTTAGGAAGGTATTATGAACTCAGAAGAATTACAAATTGCAGCATTTGAGATTATTTTAAACTCAGGAAATGCTAGAACAATTGTACATGAAGCATTTGGAGCTATGCGTGAAGATAACTATGATTTGGCAGCAACAAAATTAGCAGAAGCCAATGATGAACTCCTTAAAGCTCACCAAGCACAAACTCACCTATTGCACGAATATGCTGGTGGCACTGAAATCACTATTGAAATTATTATGGTGCATGCGCAAGATCACTTGATGACAACAATGACATTACGCGAAGTTGCACTTGAAATGTTGGAACTTTATAAGAAAGTTGACAGCAAATAAATTTATAAAACAGAGGAGACTAAAATGACAATTTTGGTCTTTTTTGAACTCAGAAAATAGCAATCCGGCAATTTTTGAAATAAGAAAAAGACAAATTGACTATATAAGCAATTTGTCTTTTCTCTATTCTTACTAGATTATATTAATCTTCAAATCCATTTTCTTCTGCTAGTTTTTTGTAGAAGAAACCAGATTTTTTGATGGTACGTTTGCCTTCTTGGTCAAGGTCTACTGCGATAAGACCGTAACGGTTTTTATAAGCATTTGTCCATGACCAGTTATCAAGGCAAGTCCACATGTGATAACCGATACAATTAGCCCCTTCTTGAATGGCTTTATTTAAATAGCGTAGATGATCTTTGATAAAGTCAATACGATAATCGTCTTCAATTTGACCGTTTTCATTGATGTAACGTTCTTCGCCTTCAACACCCATACCGTTTTCAGAAATATATGATGGGATGTTTCCGTAATTATCGCGAAGGTTAATCATGATATCATAGATACCTTCTTCATAGATTTCCCAACCACGATAAGGATTCATTTTCTTACCAGGCATATCATAGTTATCAAAGTAATCTTCAGGCATTGGATTTTTAGGATCTTTATCATCTGGATTATCTTTTGCTTTGATACGGCGAGGTTGATAGTAGTTGACACCCAAGAGGTCAATTGTATTTTCTTTGATTGTCTTTAAATCTTCTTCGGTATGTTCTGGAATCAAGTCAAGTTCTTTAACGATTGCCACTAAGTCTTCAGGATAAACACCTTTGATTGCTGGTTCCAAGAAAGAACGATTGAAGAAGGCATCAGCGATTTTGGCAGCCTTAACATCTTCAGGGTTGTTTTCATCGCGAGGATAAGATGGTGTCAAATTAAGAATGATACCAATTTGTCCATCTTCTTTTTCATGATAGGCTTTAACAGCTAATGCACTAGCTAAAGCTTCATTGAATCCAACTTGAATAGCATGTTTAAGATTGATTTCATTAGGATAATGGAATTGATAAAGGTAGCCACCTTCAATAGGAACGATTGGTTCGTTATGAGTAAACCAATGTTTCACACGATCTCCAAATAACTCGAAACACGTTTTTGCAAAAACAACATAAGCATCAATCGTCTCGCGGTTCAACCACCCGCCTTTTTCTTGAAGTGACATTGGCATATCAAAATGATAAAGGTTAATGAAAGGTTCGATACCATTTGCAATTTGTTGATCGATAAGAGAATTATAGAAGTCAACTGCAACAGGATTCACATCTCCAGTTCCTTCTGGAATTAAGCGACTCCATTGGATAGACGTTCTATATGAATTATGTCCAGTTGCTTTCATTAGGGCAATATCTTCTGTAATGTGTTTGTAGCTGTAAGAGGCTTTCTCAGGGCCGACTTGATTGAAAAATTTTTCGGGTTCTTTACTATACCAGTAGTCCCAAATGTTATCTCCCTTACCATCACCTTCAAAGCGACCTTCTGCTTGCGGTCCACTAGAAGCTGTTCCCCAGAAGAAATTTGCTGGAAAAGTATATCTTGTCATTGTTTTCTCCTTAAAATATTATATTAACAGCTACTATTATATACTTTTTGATTAATATAATCAATCTTTTATAAAAAAGGTATAGACATTTCAATAAAAATAAGATATATTATAGATGAATAAAAAATAAAAAGGTAGGTAAAACTTATGAATAAGTTTTTGGATGCTATAAGTGAGAAATTACTTCCATTAGCAAATGTACTTGGATCTAATCGCTACTTAGGTGTTTTAAGGGACGCATTTATGTTAGCGTTTCCAATCACAATGTTTGGGTCATTAGTTGTTGTTATCAACAATCTTCCATTTTTCAGTGATGGGCTCAAAACTACAATGACTGAACTCTTTGGTAGTGGGCAAACAGCCACAATGTCAATTATGACAGTTTTTGTTGTGTTTGGTATTGGTTATTATTTATCTAAGAGCTATGAAGTTGAAGGCATCTTTGGTGGGGCAATCGCTCTTGCGAGTTTCTTGATTTTAACACCTTTCTTTGTTACTACAGACGGTGGTGAAACAGTTTCAAATGTATTGAGTCTTGATCGTCTCGGTGCAAAAGGTATGTTTCTAGGAATGATAGCAGCTTTTATAGCAGCCGAATTATATAGTAGATTTAGTTTAAGAGGATGGCAAATTAAAATGCCTGATTCTGTACCTCCTGCAGTATCTAAATCATTTGCAGCACTTATCCCAGGGATTTTGACATTGACAATCTTCTTAGCTGTTAATGCAATTGTAACCGGATTCTTTAAAGTTAATTTACACGATGTTATCTATACAGTTATTCAAGCACCGTTAGTTGGTCTCGGAGCTAGTCTTGGAGCAACTGTTATCGCAGTCTTCTTCATCCAAATTCTTTGGTTCTTTGGTCTGCATGGGCAAGTACTTGTTAACTCAGTGATGGACCCAATTTGGAATACTTTGAGTCTTGAAAACTTGGATGCTTTTAAAGCAGGTCAAGATGTTCCTCATATTATCACTAAAGCTTTCATGGAAACATTTACTGTCGGACTTGGTGGTTCAGGTATGACATTAGCAGTTGTTATCATTATGGCGTTTTTCCTTAAGAAAAAAGTTTATAATGATGTTGGTCGTCTAGCGCTTGGTGCAGGTGTCTTCAACGTTAACGAACCAGTTATCTTTGGTTTACCTATCGTTATGAATGCTACAATTCTTATTCCTTGGGTAATAGCTCCAATCATTGTTACAGTTTTCAATTACACGGTTATGTCTTTAGGTATTGTTCCAGCGCCAACAGGTGTTTCTGTTCCGTGGACAGTTCCAGTCTTCTTTAGCGGTATGCTTGCAACAAGTTCTATTGTCGGCGGTATTCTCCAATTAATTGATATGGTAATAGTAGCAGTTATTTGGTATCCATTCCTTCTCGTACTGGACAAACAAACTGATTCTGGGTTATAATAATGTAATTGATAATTCGGAATTAGAGGAAGGTTGACCAATGCCTAAATATGAGGAAATAGCGAGTATTATTAGGGAGAGAATTTCTGAGGGAGTTTATCCTGTAGACACTAAATTGCCAGTACAATCTAATTTGGCAAAAGAATTTGGTGTCAGTCGTATGACTATCAAAAAGGCTATTGAAATCCTTACAATTGAAGGTTTGGTTTTTTCAAAGCAGGGGAATGGGACCAAAGTCCTTGACTCCTCTTTTTGGGATAAAAACGATGCAAAATTCAGGCTAGATAGCTATAATGGGTTGAGCAAAGATTTTAAAGGAGAATCCGTCAAACTCACTAGTCAAGTGATCGAGTTTGAAGTGGAGTTCCCTCAAAAAGAGATTTCTGAAAGACTTCAGTTGGATTTAACGACACCTATTTATCGAATTGTGCGCTTACGGCTTATTGATGGGAAACCATATGTTATCGAGCATACTTTTATGCCTGTTGACCTCGTTCCAGGTTTGGATATGTCAGTTTTGCAAAGCTCCATTTATGATTTTCTTCTGAATCAGTTAGGTCTGAAGTTTGCCGGTTCTTATAAGCATATTACTGCTGAAATGCCAGATGCTTATGATAAGGACTATCTAAATTGCAATGAAGCTGATCCTATTTTACAAGTAGAGCAAGTTCTTTATTTGGAAAATGGTAGACCAATTGAATACTCTTGGAGTCGCAATCGATTTGATACTCGAGGATATTCACTATTAGATGTTAAAAATGTTGGATAAGAAACCTGATTTATATTGGGTTTCTTCTTGCTGTTATTAAAAAGGGGAATTGTATGTCAGAACCATTATTTTTGAAATCAGAGATGCATGAAAAAATTTGGGGTGGAACAAAATTAAGAGATGTCTTTGGATATGATATTCCAAGTGAAACAACTGGAGAATACTGGGCAATCTCTGCACATCCAAATGGTGTGTCCACTGTGTGTAACGGAAAATTCAAGGGTGAAAAACTAGATGTTCTTTATCAGTCAGAACCTGCACTTTTTGGAAATCCCAAAGAAAAAGTATTTCCGCTTTTGACAAAAATACTCGATGCTAATGATTGGTTAAGTGTTCAAGTGCACCCAGATGATGCTTATGGGATGGAACACGAAGGAGAGCTAGGGAAGACTGAATGTTGGTACGTCATTGCTGCTGACCCGGATTCAGAAATCATTTACGGACACAATGCTAAGTCTAAAGAAGAACTCCGTCAAATGATAGAGTCAGGTGACTGGGAGCATTTGTTGACACGTATTCCTGTTGAGGCTGGAGATTTCTTTTATGTACCAAGCGGGACTATGCATGCTATTGGAAAAGGAATCTTAATCTTAGAAACACAACAATCAAGTGATACAACTTATCGCGTGTATGATTTTGAGCGTAAAGATACTGATGGTAACTTGCGTGAACTCCATATCGAAAAATCTATTGATGTCTTGACTATAGGGGAGCCTGACAATAGCACTCCGGAAAAATTATCATTGAAAAATATAGAGTCAACATTACTTGTTTTAAATCAATTTTTTGCGGTTTATAAATGGGATATCCTTGGTGAAGTGACATTTAGGCAATCGGCACCTTATTTGCTACTGAGTGTGCTGTCAGGCGATGGGCACCTGATTGTCGATAATCGCATTTATAGTATTAAAAAAGGAAATCATTTTATCCTACCAAATGATGTTAAGTCATGGAAATTTGATGGAGAGCTAGAAATCATTGCTAGTCATCCCAATGAAAAGTAAAAGTTAAAAGCTATAGACTGTTAGAGAAAACGAGAGCTAGATATTCCTAGCTCTCGTTTTCTCTAACAGTCGTCACTTCTTGAATTCATATGTTGATTATGATAAAATTGAGTGATAAGTTTATCGAAAGGAATTGGAATGGCAAATATTCTACGGACCATTATCGAAAATGATAAAGGTGAATTAAGAAAATTAGAAAAAATAGCAAAGAAAGTTGAGTCTTATGCTGATGAAATAGCTGCCCTATCAGATGAAGATTTGCGATCAAAAACGTTAGAGTTTAAAGAAAGATATCAAAAAGGTGAAACTTTAGAACAACTTTTACCAGAAGCATTTGCAGTGGTTCGTGAGGCTGCAAGACGTGTTTTAGGTTTATATCCTTATCCTGTACAAATTATGGGTGGTGTGGTCCTACACAATGGGGACGTTCCAGAAATGCGTACTGGTGAAGGGAAGACCTTGACAGCAACAATGCCGGTCTATCTCAATGCTCTCGCAGGCGAGGGAGTTCATGTTATCACTGTTAATGAATACTTAGCAACACGCGATGCAACTGAAATGGGTGAAGTTTATAGATTTTTAGGGCTTTCAGTTGGAATAAATCTTGCTGCAAAATCATCAGCAGAAAAAAGGGAAGCTTATAACTCGGATGTTACTTATTCTACAAACTCGGAAGTTGGTTTCGATTATCTTCGAGATAATATGGTCGTTCGTCAGGAAGACATGGTTCAACGACCACTTAATTTTGCCTTAGTTGATGAAGTTGACTCTGTCTTAATTGATGAGGCTAGAACACCTCTTATTGTTTCTGGACCTATCAGTTCGGAAACAAGTCAATTATACATTCGAGCAGATAGATTTGTAAAATCATTGACGTCTTCAGATTATGTTATTGACGTTCCAACAAAAACAATTGGATTAACAGATTATGGTATTGATAGGGCTGAGGAATTTTTCCATCTAGAAAATCTTTATGATATAGAAAACGTTGCACTGACACATTATATTGACAATGCACTACGTGCCAATTATATTATGCTATTGGATATTGATTATGTTGTTAGTGAAAATAAAGAAATCTTAATTGTCGATCAATTTACAGGTCGTACAATGGAAGGTCGCCGATTCTCAGATGGGTTACACCAAGCTATTGAAGCAAAAGAGAGTGTTCCTATTCAAGAAGAATCTAAGACCAGTGCTTCAATCACCTACCAAAATATGTTCCGTATGTATAAAAAATTGGCTGGGATGACTGGGACGGCGAAAACTGAGGAAGAGGAATTGCGTGAAGTGTACAACATGCGTGTTATTTCAATTCCTACTAATAAACCTATAATCCGTGAAGATCATGCTGACCTGCTTTATCCAACATTGGAATCAAAATTTCAAGCTGTTATTGCTGATGTCAAGGAACGTCATCATCAAGGGCAACCAATTCTTGTTGGGACGGTTGCTGTAGAAACTTCAGACTTGATTTCAAGAAGATTGGTTGAAGCAGGCGTTCCTCATGAAGTCTTGAATGCAAAAAATCACTTCAAGGAAGCTCAAATTATTATGAATGCTGGGCAACGTGGAGCGGTTACAATTGCAACCAACATGGCTGGACGTGGTACCGACATTAAACTTGGTGAAGGCGTTCGTGAACTCGGCGGGCTTTGTGTCATCGGGACAGAACGTCATGAAAGTCGGCGAATTGACAATCAGCTTCGTGGTCGTTCAGGACGTCAAGGAGATCCAGGTGCTTCGCAATTTTATCTGTCACTTGAAGATGATCTCATGCGTCGTTTCGGTACAGATCGCATTAAGGTATTTCTTGAACGCATGAATCTGAATGAAGAAGATACCGTTATCAAGTCAAAAATGTTTACACGTCAAGTGGAGTCTGCTCAAAAACGTGTTGAAGGAAATAATTACGATACACGTAAGCAAGTCCTTCAATACGATGACGTTATGCGTGAGCAACGTGAAATCATCTACGCAGAGCGTCGTGATGTGATTACGGCTACTCGGGATTTAGCGCCCGAAATTAAGGCTATGATAAAGCGAACTATAGAACGTACCGTGAACTCACATAGCCAAAGTCAACATGAAGAGTCACTTACAGCTATTCTTAACTTTGCAAAACTAAATTTAGTTCCCGAAGATTCTATTAGTCTATCAGATTTAGAAACTTTAAAATATGATGAAATTATTGAAAACCTTTATCAACGTGCATTGAAAGTTTATGACAATCAAATTTCAAAATTGCGTGATGAAAAGGCCGTTGTCGAATTCCAAAAAGTACTAATTTTGATGGTTGTTGATAATAAATGGACAGATCATATTGATGCGCTGGATCAATTGCGCCAGTCAGTTGGACTACGTGGTTATGCTCAAAATAATCCCGTTGTTGAATACCAATCAGAAGGTTTTCGTATGTTCCAAGACATGATTGGATCAATTGAATTTGATGTCACACGTACCATGATGAAAGCTCAAATTCATGAGAGAGAACGTGAACGTGCAGAACAACAGGCAACAACTACAGCAGAGAAAAATATTTCTGCCAATCCTGCTCAGCAAGTTCAAGGAAATGTCGATTTTTCAAAAGTAAAACGTAATGATCCTTGTCCATGTGGATCAGGGAAAAAATTCAAAAATTGTCATGGTCGCAAACAGTTTTGAAAAAGCCACAGAAAATTCTGAAAATTAGTTGATAATAGCTTTGAAAATGTTATAATAGAAAGAATTTAGAGTTTCTAGATATAAAATTTACAAGGAGAAGCCATGTCGTTTGAAGCAACAAGTAAAAAAATTAATTTCAATGCCGTCAAAGAAGAATCGACTTTAAAAGGAGATGTCCTTGCTCGAAAAGAGAAACGTGATCGAGCATTGGAAGCTATTATAAAAGGAGAAGACGACCGTATACTTTTGGTTATTGGCCCGTGTTCATCTGATAATGAAGAGGCTGTTCTTGAGTATGCACATCGTTTAGCAAAATTACAAGAAGAGGTCAAAGATCGTATTTTTATGGTTATGCGTGTTTACACAGCTAAGCCTCGGACAAATGGTGATGGGTATAAGGGCCTTGTTCACCAGCCAGATGTTAAGGGAGAGCCTAATCTTATTAATGGTATCAGAGCAGTTCGTAATCTACATTATCGTGTCATCACAGAAACTGGCTTGACGACAGCAGACGAAATGCTTTATCCCGAAAATTTACCTTTGATTGATGATTTGGTCTCATATATCGCAATTGGAGCACGTTCCGTTGAAAACCAACAACACCGTTTCGTAGCATCGGGTATTGATGTACCGACAGGAATGAAAAATCCAACATCAGGAAACCTCAACATTATGTTCAATGGTATCTATGCTGCTCAAGGACGACAAAATTTCCTTTTCAATGGTGAAGAAGTTGTTACATCAGGAAATCCATTAGCGCATGTCATTCTTCGTGGGGCAACAAATGAATATGGGAAGTACATTCCAAATTATTACTATGACAATATTCTAGATACTATTGATCAATATGAGAGCATGGAGTTTGGTAACCCATTTATTATGATTGATACTAATCATGATAATTCTGGGAAAAATTACTTAGAGCAAGTCCGTATTGTCAGACAAACGCTTATCAATCGTGACTGGAATGAAAGAATTAAAAACTATGTCCGTGGTTTCATGATTGAATCTTATTTAGAAGATGGGCGTCAAGATAAACCTGAAGTGTTTGGGAAATCTATTACCGACCCTTGTCTTGGTTGGGATTATACTGAACAACTTATTAAAGAAATACATACAACATTAGGCGAGTAAAAATGGGAATACATCAAAAAAGTGCACGCATTGATATTGCACAGGTTAAAGAAATATCAAAATTAGAAGGTGACTTTCTTGCTAAAAAGGAAGCACGTGATTTAGAATTAGCGAATATCATCAAGGGGGAGGATGAGCGACTTTTGTTGATTATCGGCCCTTGTTCATCTGATAATGAAGAAGCAGTTTTAGAGTATGCACATCGTTTAGCTAAATTACAGGAAGAAGTCGCTGATAAAATTTTCATGGTTATGCGTGTCTACACAGCTAAGCCACGTACCAATGGAGATGGCTATAAAGGTCTTGTTCACCAACCAGATACCTCAAGAATTCCAGATCTTATTAATGGAATCTCTGCAGTTCGTAATCTGCATTATCGAGTAATTACAGAAACTGGCTTAACAACAGCGGATGAAATGCTGTATTCAGCTAACTATCCTCTGGTTTCTGATTTAGTTTCTTATCATGCTATTGGAGCGCGTTCTGTGGAAGATCAAGAACATCGCTTCGTTGCTTCTGGAATAGATGCACCAACGGGGATGAAAAACCCTACTTCAGGAAATATCAATGTCATGTTTAATGGCATTTATGCAGCCCAAAACAAGCAAAATTTCATCTATCATAATGCTGAGGTAGAAACAGATGGCAATCCTCTAGCACATGTCATCTTACGTGGTGCGACTAATGAGCATGGGGAATATGTACCAAACTATTATTATGATGATCTTCTAAAAGTGATTGCACACTATGAGAAAATGAAGCTTGAAAACCCATTTATCGTCGTTGATACTAACCATGACAATTCAGGGAAGAATTATATGGAGCAAGTCCGTATTGTCCGTCAAACTCTTATTAACCATGATTGGAATGAAAAGATTAATAAGTATGTTAGAGGCTTTATGATTGAATCCTATTTAGAAGATGGGCGTCAAGATAAACCAGAAGTCTTTGGAAAATCAATTACAGATCCATGTCTTGGATGGGATAAGACGGAGAAGCTCATTCGTGAAATGCATTCAACATTGACTCGTGGCGCTTTTGAAGAGAAACTTTTTTAATTTTTTTGATAGAAATAGGAGCTGGGATAATCTCTCAGCTTCTTAATTTTAATAGAGGAATAACTAATGATACTATTATGTAGGAAAGTGATAATATTTTCAAAATTCACTAAGGTGAGGTAGAGATTATGATTGTTGGGCATGGAATTGACTTACAAGAAATAGCTTCCATTACGAAAGCCTACCAGAAAGATGAAAGATTTGCTAGGCGTGTGTTGACTGAAAAAGAATTCGCGTATTTTTTAGAGCAAAAAAGTATTAAACGACAGTTGGAGTATTTGGCAGGTAGGTGGGCCGCTAAGGAAGCTTTTTCTAAAGCACTTGGTACAGGAATTGGAAAGGTTAGTTTTCAAAATATTGAAGTACTAACTAATGAAAAAGGTGCCCCTATCATTACGAAATCCCCTTTTTTAGGCAATTCTTTTATATCATTATCACATAGCGGTGGTTATGTTCAAGCAAGCGTTATTTTGGAGGAGAATGATGATTTCAAGTTTACACAGACCAACTAGGGCAATCATTGATTTAGATGCTATTAAAAATAATATCATGACTGTTAAGTCTCATATTCCAAAAGATAAGAAGACTTTTGCAGTTGTTAAAGCTAATGCTTATGGCCATGGAGCAGTCAAGGTTGCTCAATCTATTCATGAAATAGTAGATGGGTTTTGTGTATCAAATATTGATGAAGCTTTAGAATTAAGAGAAGCTAATATTAAAGAGGATATTTTAATCTTAGGTGTTACTATGCCAGATGAAGTCGCTTTAGCCCGAAAATATAACATCTCACTCACAGTCGCTAGCCAAGAGTGGTTTGAATTAGCAAAAAATCAAGAGGTTGATCTGACTGATTTACAAGTCCATATTAAAATTGATTCGGGTATGGGACGTATTGGACTGAGGAACAGTGATGAAGCTAATCTTCTAATTGCTAATTTGCAAAATGAAGGGGTAGACGTTTCGGGAATTTTTACCCATTTTGCAACGGCTGATGAAATTGATATTAGAAAATTTCAAGAACAATTGGAGACTTTTACGGACATAGTTAAGCATCTCACTTATAAACCCGAAATAGTTCATGCAAGTAATTCAGCTACTAGTGTTTGGCATAGTGAAACTATTTTCAGTGCAGTTCGGCTTGGAATTGTCATGTATGGACTTAACCCAAGTGGCAACACATTAAGGATGCCATTTGGGATAAAACCAGCTTTAAACCTCGTTTCTTCACTTGTCCATGTTAAAAAAATATCTAGTGGCGATACAGTTGGTTATGGTGCAACCTATACTGCTGCTGAAGATCAGTATGTTGCTGTTGTCCCAATTGGCTATGCTGATGGATGGACACGGGATTTACAAGGATTTTTTGTTCTTGTGGATGGGCATTTTTGTGAAATAATTGGACGTGTCTCAATGGATCAAATATCGATACGTTTGCCTCGAAAATATGCAATTGGTACTCAAGTAACTTTGATAGGAGAAAATGGTGGAGAAAGTATTTCTGCGACAGATTTAGCTCAAAAACGAGGAACAATAAATTATGAAATACTTTGCTTGCTGAGTGATCGAATTCCACGTTTCTTTGAAGCAGAATTATAGTGGGAAATATGCCAAATTGGAACTCTATAAAAGATTCAAGAGATAAAAATAGGAAAACAAAAATAGTTGTGTTAAGATCAAAAAGAAAAAATCTGAGAGGGGAGAGAGCATAGGATGAGAAGGAATAAACTTTTAGCAAGCATCCTGCTTTCTACTTTGCATTTTTCAAATGCTGCAAATCTGACTATTCTAGAAGAAGTTAATCAGTTGATTCCAAGTGCTAAGTGACACCTCTTCAAATCTTGCAGGTGAATTACTTAAATTAAGTTCAGTTAGTTAAACTTACTATGTGGAGCACTAGTCAGGTGCAGATGCTTATACACAATTTGCTGTCACATCGCTATGGAATTACTGCAGAACAATTGGATAGTTTCTTGGATTCTACTGGAATAACTTACGATACAGGGCGTATTAACGGTAAACTTCTTTTAGAATGAGAATCAGAGCAGCTGCTACTTATGGACATGTTGCTATTGTTGAAGAAGTTAAGGATGATGGATCAATTTTGATTTCAGAATCAAACGCTCTTGGAGCAGGAATTGTTTCTTATAGAACGTTCGCTGCTGGTCAAGCATCGCAGTTAACCTATGTTATTGGGAAAAATAAAATGTTTAAAGACGCAGGAATTTGCGTCTTTTTAGCTTTCTCCTGTATAATAGTAGTATAGAGGTAATTATGTTCATGAATTTACAGTCATCAATTGCTGAATTAAAGGGATTAGGTCCAAAATCAGCAGAAAAATTTCATAAATTGGGAATCTATACTATTGAAGATTTGTTGCTTTACTATCCTTTTCGTTATGAGGATTTTAAGAATAAATCTATTTTTGACTTGTCTGATGGAGAGAAAGCGGTCATTACTGGGACGGTTATCACACCAGCAAATGTGCAATATTATGGTTTTAAGAGGAATCGCCTTTCTTTCAAAATAAAACAAGGTGATGCAGTCATTGCAATTACTTTTTTTAATCAACCCTATTTAGCTGAAAAAGTTTTTTTGGGAAAAGATATAGCTGTTTTTGGGAAGTGGGATGCTATTAAATCTACACTAACTGGTATGAAAATATTAGCCCAAGTTGAGGATGATATGCAACCCGTTTATCGTGTTGCCCAGGGAATCTCTCAGTCTACTCTAGTAAAGGCTATTAAATCTGCTTTTGATAGTGGTGCTCAAGAATGGTTGCAAGAGAACTTACCACAGCTATTGATTGACAAGTACCGTTTGTATGGTCGTTCCCAAGCAACAATAGCTATGCACTTTCCAAAAGATTTTGAAGATTATAAGCAGGCGTTACGGCGAGTTAAATTTGAGGAACTTTTTTACTTTCAAATGAACCTTCAAGTTTTAAAAGCAGAAAACAGATCTGAAACAAATGGTCAAAGCATCAGTTACGATAGGCAAAAAATATTGGATAAGATTGAAACACTTCCTTTTCCTCTTACGAATGCACAAAAACGAAGCCTTGAAGAAATCTTGCATGATATGAAGTCAGGTGCTCATATGAATAGACTTCTGCAAGGAGATGTTGGCTCGGGGAAAACTGTCATAGCCAGTCTAGCTATGTATGCGGCTCACACAGCTGGCTTTCAGTCAGCCTTAATGGTTCCTACAGAAATCTTAGCGGAACAACATTATGAAAGTTTGGCAGAACTATTTCCTGAGTTGTCAATTGCAATTTTAAAATCTAGTATGAAAGCAGCTACTAAAAAAACGAGTTTGGATGCTATTGCAGCTGGTTCAGTGGATATGATTGTTGGCACACACGCACTTATCCAAGATGCAGTAACATATCATAAATTAGGCTTGGTTATTACGGATGAGCAACATCGTTTTGGAGTGAAACAACGACAAATTTTTCGTGAAAAAGGGAATAATCCTGATGTGCTCATGATGACTGCCACTCCAATTCCTAGAACACTTGCTATTACGGCATTTGGAGAAATGGATGTATCTGTTATTGATGAGCTCCCTAAAGGTCGAAAACCAATCATAACGCGTTGGGTGAAGCACGAACAGTTCAATTCTGTGCTTGATTGGTTGAGAACAAAAATTGATAAAGGTGCACAAGTCTATGTTATTTCTCCTTTAATTGAGGAATCTGAGGCTTTAGACCTAAAAAATGCTGTAGCTCTACATCAGGAATTAAGTGAGCATTTTGCTAATTCAGCGACGGTATCCTTGGTGCATGGTCGTATGAAAAGTGATGAGAAAGATGCTGTTATGCAAGACTTTAAAGATAAGAAAAGTCAAATTTTGGTATCAACAACAGTTATTGAGGTAGGTGTCAATGTGCCTAATGCTACTGTCATGTTAATCATCGATGCTGATCGTTTCGGGCTCAGTCAACTCCATCAATTGCGTGGACGCGTGGGGAGAGGAGTCAAACAATCCTATGCTATTTTAATTGCCAACCCCAAAACGGAATCTGGTAAAGAACGAATGATAATCATGACAGAAACCACGGATGGTTTCATTTTAGCAGAAGCAGATTTAAAAATGCGTGGTTCTGGCGAAATTTTTGGCACACGTCAGTCAGGTCTCCCAGAGTTTCAAGTTGCAAATATTGTGGAAGACTACAATATTATGGAAGAAGCACGAAGAGTTGCTAGTGAAATCGTTTCTGTTAAGAATTGGCAAGAAGATGCACGCTGGATGATCATCAGTCAAAACATTTCCCAAAAAGATATCTTTGATTAATTTAAGTTTTCCTAAAGATTTCTGCAAGAATTTCTTAAGGTTTGAACCTTATAATAAAATCATCAAATGAAAGAGGTGATGCGAATGACTATTAAAGTGACCTATAAAAAAACTTTTGCAGAAATAAAGAATAGAAAGCCAGTTTACGGAAAGTAAGCTGGTATCTCCCTTTGAAAACCACGTGGTAATTGATGTTATGGCATTAAATAATGATTTAGACGATAGAGATGTAAGACCATAGAGAAATATCCAGAATAGAAATTCTGGATATTTTTTTGAAATAATGATAAAATGGCGATATTATGAGGATTTGATTAGTGGACAGGAAAGTGATTTATGAAAATTTTGCAGGAAATTAATCTGTTGGAAGAGAAAAAAACTGCAACTTTATTGAATATTATGTCTATAGTTATGCTTTTTGTATTTTTGGGTATTTTTGGATTTATAGCACTCCTTAAGATCTCTGAGAATGTCACCTCAGGTGAAATCAATATTATTGAATTAATAGCGATTCTCCCGGTTTTACTCATCATTTTGGGCATACATGAGGGGATTCATGGCATTTTTTTCAAGCTCTTTTGCCCTGAAAATAAAGTAAAGTTTGGAGTAATTTTGAAATCAGGAATGCTCTATGCTACAAGTCCAGGTTCTATCTATACGAGATTTCAAATGATTACTATTGCCTTAGCGCCTTTTGTTGTATTAACAATGGTATTAACGATTCTATACAGTTTTCATGTGATAAGTCCTATGATATATGTCTTGTTAGTAAGCATTCACGCATCAGGATGTGTAGGAGATTTTTATTATACTTGCATATTAGCTTTTAAGTTTAAGGAGAAAAAAATCATGGTAGAAGACACAGATAAGGGAATTACCATCTATCAAGCATCTTAATTATAGTGTTAGCCGTAGTTTGAAAAAAGAAAAGCATAAGGAAATCTAATCTAGAGAGTTAAATTCCTTATGCTTTTTTGACTTTAATGTTGAGTCAGTGACTTTATTTTTTGTATTTGTTTCGACATTTTTTCTTAGAAGAACCAATACAAACTACTTTCATTGAAGAGCAGAGGGCGATAGTTCCGCAGATAGCTAAGGTACTGAATAATAATACTCTATCAGAAATGTTTAGTGAATAGTTGAATTCTTGTTCATTTGGTTTGTCACTTGCTGTAATGCTTAATTTCATAATAACTCCTTCTTGTCTAGATACTTATGATTTTTTTGTAAAATTAAAAGTATTTAAAGATAGTTTTTATAGTATCATCCTTCTATATATTGTTTTAACTTTTGACCTGTAAGTCCAGCATTGAGTGCAATGAGTAACTTCAATCGAGCTTTTGGGGCATTGAGTTCTTTGATAAACATAACACCAGCTTCATGAAGTTTAACTCCTCCTCCTTCATAAGCATAGACTGGCTCTGCAATGCCATTGAAGCATCTGGACACAAGGACGACTGGAATACCTTGTGCGATTAAGCAGGTGATTTCTTCAGTTGCTTTAGGAGGGATATTCCCAGCACCCAAAGCCTCGATAACGACTCCTTGGACATTGTCAGAATTTAGAAAACTGATAATACCATCTCCTCCCATTCCAGCGTATGCTTTAATAATGGGAATCGTACCAGAAATGCTGGATAAATCAAAACGCACTCGAGGTTCAGCTGTCTTAAAAAAGAGGATATCATGTTTCAAAATAATACCAAGAGGGCCATGAGTAGGAGTTTGAAAGGTTGAAAGGTTTGTAGTATGGGTTTTCGTCACATATTTTGCAGCATGAATTTCATCATTCATCACAACAAGAACTCCTTTACCAATAGATTTTTCATGACTGGCAACTCGTAAGGCTGATAGATAGTTATAAATACCATCGCTACCGAGTTCATTTGAAGAACGCATGGCACCTGTTAATACAAGAGGAATATTTGGGAGTTGCATGGTATCTAAAAAATAGGCTGTTTCTTCTAGTGTGTCTGTTCCATGTGTAATAACAATACCATCGTAGTCTGTATAAGAGTTTTTAATCTTTTGATAGAGCTTTAGCATGTGCCTAGGTGTCACATGGGGGCTGGGAATATTGAAAAAGTCAATAGCGGTGACTTGGATGTCTTTAAGAGGCACACGAATATGATTCATGGGATTGTCATCTTCTGGGATAACATTACCTGATATATCTGCATGCATAGAGATGGTTCCTCCAGTATGCAAAACAAGGATTCTTTTCATTTTGATAAACTTCTTTCAAAAATATGATATAATTTATTTTAACATAAAGATAAAGCAGAAAGGTGATAAGTTGGCAATTAAAGCAGTCTTTTTTGATATTGATGGTACACTTCTAAATGATAGGAAAACTGTGCAAAAATCAACACAGAAAGCTATCCAAAATTTAAAAAATCAGGGAGTTTTTGTTGGTCTAGCAACTGGTAGAGGGCCAAGCTTTGTTCAGCCTTTTATGGAAAATCTAGGACTAGACTTTGCCATTACATATAACGGTCAATATATATTTACACGAGATCAAATTTTGTATCAAAATCAGTTACCAAAATCTCTTATTTATAGAATCATTCGTCATGCTGGAGAAAAAAGGCGTGAAATATCTCTTGGAACTGCTTATGGTTTAGTAGGTTCGCGTATTATTGGTATGGGAACTAGCCAGTTTGGTCAGATTGTTGGTAATATTGTACCCAAAAAAATCACTAAAACACTTGAACGAAGTTTTAAGAATTCTTTCCGTCGGTTAAAACCGCAAAATTTAGAGGCTTTAACGACTGTTATGCGTGAGCCTATTTACCAAGTAGTGATGATTGCTACGGAAAAAGAAACTGCTAAACTGCGTGAAAAATTTCCTCATATCAAAATAACACGTAGCAGCCCATACTCAGCAGATCTTATTTCAGCGGATCAATCGAAAATTAAGGGAGTAACACGGCTAGGTGACATCTATAACTTTGATTTGTCGGAAGTCATGGCATTTGGAGATTCTGAAAATGACATTGAGATGTTGTCAGAGGTTGGTGTTGGTGTTGCTATGGGGAATGCAGATGAAGAAGTTAAACAAGTTGCTCGTTTTACGACAGCTAATAATAATAATGATGGTATCTCTAAAGCGTTGGCACATTATGGACTGATTCACTTTGAGGCAGGAAAAGGTTTTAAAAGTAATGATGAAAATTTCAATAAGGTGAAAGATTTTCATCAACTTATGGATAGCGAGACACGTGAGACACCTCGTGCTTATGAGATTGCAGAGGCTGGACATCGTGCTGATTTTAAAATAGAAGAAATAGTTGAATTCCTTTATGCGGCTAGTCAAGGTGATAAAACGAATTTTGATCAGTCGCTTCAAAATCTTCATTTAGCCATTAATAAAGCCGCTAAAAAAGTTCAATCTAAAGCACATTCGGAGACCCCACTGGTTGGAGAGGTTGATGCTCTAACGGATCTTCTTTACCTGACTTATGGTTCATTTGTCTTAATGGGAATAGATCCTAAACCACTCTTTGATACTGTTCATGAAGCCAATATGGGTAAAATTTTTCCAGATGGAAAAGCTCACTTTGATCCAGAGACACACAAAATTCTTAAACCAGATGACTGGGAAAAGCGGTTTGCACCTGAGCCAGCTTTAAAAAAGGAATTAGACTTACAGATTCATAAATCTCTGATTCGAAGAAAGAAAAAAGAATCAAGTAAATAAAATACTTGATTCTTTTGTTTTTGAACAACTAAAAACAAATCTATTCTAAAACATTGTGGACAATTGATTGACTGATACTAATTACAAAGTCTTTTTACTGTCGCGAACAACTAACAAATCAACTTTTGCATGACGCATGATATATTCTGATGATGACCCAATGAGAAGACGTTCAAAAGTATTGAGACCAGTGGCACCAACCATGATGAGATCGACATTTTCTCTATCTGGGATTTCACGAGCCAATAGTGTTTTAGGGTTGCCAAACTCAATAACCTGTCTAACTTTTGTTAAACCTTGCTCATGCGCTTGTTTTTCAAAGTCATTGAGCACATCCTTAGCCTCTTGCTCTAGCTTTTCATATATGTAAGTATCAAATGTGGCGATACTTTGAAGGGCACGCGTATCAATGACGTGTGTTAGTAATAGCTCGGCATTATTTCGAAGTGCTACGCTGACTCCTTTTTCAAATGCTAATTCTGATTCGTAAGAACCATCGATTGCGATTAAGATACGTTCATATTCTTGTGACATAAGCTTGCCCTCCTTGATTTTAAAAGTGTTTGCAAACTAAAGTTAAAAAGATACTTCTTGAAAATTTATCTTTCTATTTTACTTATGGTTCAAACGTTGGCGAAATGAGATATATCTGAAATCATAAATTTTCAAAACTGGGAAACTCGAGTTTTTCAAGAAAACGCTGTTGTGAAAATTATTACTTGTTGATTAGTTACTTCTCAACTATCTCTGGTTTTATTATACCCTTTTTAAAGTAAAACTGAAAGCGGTTGTAAGTGTTTTCTGAAATTTTTTTAGTTTTTGGTATAATGGAAAAGGAGAGATAAAATAATGAAAAAAAATATCCTAAAAGTTTTAAAAGATCTTTATAATTATAAGTATATTTATATTTTACGTGCAACAGCATTGCAACTTATGGTAACGACTTTAGGTGTTTTTAGCTTATCTTTACTTTTTAGGAGTATTTTAATCAGTACTGATTTACCTGGCATAACAACAGATAATATTTTAAGCTTTTTGACCAATCCTTTAACTTTGGCGTTATTGGTGCTTTACTTATTTGTCCTTGCTTTTCTTGTCTATTTTGAATTCTCTCTTTTGGTCGAGATGATTTGGCGTAAAGAAGCACGATTACATTTAACAATTAGTCGATTAAAAAGAGATACCGTTAACTTTTTAAAATCATTATCTTCTGGACACCTTTTTTTCTTTTTACTTTATTTGATTTTAATGATTCCCTTTCTGCAATATTTCTTTACATCAGCCGTATTGGAAAATCTTTACATTCCACGCTTTATTTCTGGAGAATTACTTCATACAACAAATGGGAAATTACTATATTATGGTCTTTATGCAATTCTTACGTACGTTAATCTACGTTTAATTTATACTTTACCTCTTGTGGTGACAGGAAACGGTGAGCATTTTGGGTATAAGATGGCTGAAAGTTGGCGTTTAACGAAAGGAAAAAAAATATTTGATTTGATTGGTCTGGTGTTGGTTGTCTTAATTTTGCTAGCTGTTTTGCTAGGAATTTCTCTTATCGGAGTTGGTTTTGCAGCAGTTTTTGACCAAACAACTGATAATATTATTATTGAGACGATTTTCTTATCCTTTGTTTGGGGTCTTCTCTTTTCTGGGAATCTTTTGGTTAAACTAGCTTCATTATCCTATCTTTTAAATCTTCTGGTTGAAAGAAGAGTAGACTTGACGGTAGCCAGTTCACCTAAGGTTGTAAAGAAAAAAAGAAATATCTTGGCATTGATAGTGCTATTGATTTTGATAGGGGGAGTTAGTTTCCTGTACAATAGTGCTCAGGTTGCTGATAATTCAATAGATAATATTCAAGTTATTGCTCATAGAGGCTATCCTAATGGAGGTGTTGAAAATTCTATAGATGCCTTAGAAGCGGCAGCAAAAGAAAATATTCACTTTGTGGAAATGGATATTATTCTGTCGAAAGATAATCAATTTATTGTTAGTCATGATAATAATCTCAAACGATTAGCTGGAAAAAACACTCTAATTTCTAAATCACTAGCTAGTGATGTGATTGATACAGAAATACGGCAAAATGGTCATACTAGTCGCATTTCTTCTTTTGACAGCTACGTTGCTAAAGCTAAAGAATTAGGGATTACTTTATTAGTTGAACTAAAAACGACTGGTTCAGAACCAGCTAATTATGAGCAGCTTTTTGTTGATAAACTTAATTCATTAGAAGTTAGTCAAGTCTACCCAGTCATGTCTACAGATTTAAGTGTTGTTGAAAAGGTTAAGACAATCAATAAAAATATTCAGACAGGCTATTGTATTTCACTTCAGATCGGTAATTTCACCAGTCAAAGAGTAGATTTTTATGCCCTTGAAGATTTTTCTTATAATGAATTACTTGCAAGTGAGGCACACAAAAACGGGAAAAAGATATATGCATGGACAATCAATGCAAGCTCTGACATTGAAAAATACCTTCAGACTAGCGTTGATGGACTTATTACAGATTACCCTCTTTTAGTAAAAACAGAAAAAACCGAACTTAAAGATGACAATTACTTTGCTTATTTTTTGAGATTAATAAGCCTGTCTTAATTTGTAAATTCAAAAAAGAAAGTTTATAATACTTATTACAAGAAAAAACAAGGGGTAAAGCAGTATGAGAATATTTGACAAATCATCAAAACTTGAGCATGTTGCATATGATATTAGGGGACCAGTTTTAGACGAGGCCAACCGCATGATAGCCAATGGTGAGAAGATTCTTCGTCTCAATACGGGAAATCCGGCAGAATTTGGTTTTACAGCACCGGATGAAGTAATCAGAGATCTTATTCTAAACGCGAGAAACAGCGAAGGGTATTCAGACAGTAAGGGTATTTTTTCTGCACGTAAGGCGATTATGCAATATTGCCAAGTAAAAGGCATTCCTAATGTTGACATTGATGATATCTATATTGGAAATGGCGTCTCTGAAATGATTTCGATTTCTCTCCAAGCTTTACTTGATAATGGAGATGAAGTTTTAGTACCGATGCCAGACTATCCACTTTGGACGGCTTGTGTGAGTTTGGCAGGAGGAAATGCAGTTCATTACCGTTGCGACGAAGCAGCTGGATGGTTTCCTGATATTGACGACATCAAATCAAAAATCACATCGAATACTAAGGCCATCGTAGTTATCAATCCTAATAATCCTACAGGTGCCCTTTATCCAAAAGAAATCCTTGAAGAGATGGTGGAAATTGCTCGTCAGAATAATTTGATTATTTTTGCTGACGAAATCTATGATCGTTTAGTAATGGACGATGCTGAACATATCGCTATTGCAAGTCTTGCTCCAGATGTCTTTTGTGTTTCTATGAATGGTTTGTCGAAGTCACACCGTATCTGTGGATTTCGTGTGGGTTGGATGGTTTTGTCTGGTCCAAAAGCACAAGTAAAAGGCTACATTGATGGGCTGAATATGTTAGCTAATATGCGCTTATGTTCGAATGTTTTGGCGCAGCATGTTGTTCAAACCTCTCTTGGCGGCTATCAGTCAGCTGATGAAATGCTAAAACCAGGTGGTAGGATTTATGAACAACGGAATTTCATCTACAAAGCTATCAATGAAGTTCCAGGTCTTTCGGCTGTAAAACCAACCGCA
>CAZPYI010000017.1:0-23410 GCA_964590305.1 uncultured Streptococcus sp. | reverse complement strand
ATGGACATCACAAACGTATCAGAAATTATATGAGAGTGGGGAAATTGATGATTCATTTGATTTTGATCTTGAGGTTCATCCAGAATTTCAATTTATCATCATATCCTTAGACACCAAAGTTCCTATTGCTATGTCAAATAAAATACGTCAATATCTTAGAAATGCAAAAGATTCAGAAGATCTATCTGAAAAACATCTTCAAACGGTGAAAAAGGAGTTATATGGAGAATTTTTGAGAAATATGGATTCATTAGATAGTCTCTCAAATCAGTTTGTTAATTATTTTACAGAAGATGAGACCTATTTTGATTTCCCTAATCTTCTTTTCAATCTTACTTTCGAAGACATATTAAAAGTTGGGACTAAATTTTTAAAGTATGCTGATGTGACGGATTTCACAATTTTTCCGAAATAATCGAAATTGTTTCAGAAATTTGGTATAATGATTGTGATTATATTTTATTAAGAAGGAAACTGTATGAGAGAACAAACTATTGGCGATATCTTAAAAAATGCCCGTATTCAAAAACAGCTCTCTTTTGATGAGCTTGAAATTATTACAAAAATTCCATCTCATCTATTGCTGGCAATGGAGCTTGACCAATTTGTGATTGTTCCAGAAGATATGATAGAGAATTATTTAGAGCAGTATGCTAAAGCTGTAGATTTAGATGCTGCATACTTGCTGGAAAAATATCAAAATCAAGAGTCGGAGCAAACAAATATTCCGGATCCAGCTCTTATTACTGAGAATGTTAAAGAAAAGCAAAATGCAGAAAGACCTAAAGAAGTCCCTAATGCTACTTATATCCCTATCAGTCAGATGGATGGTCAAAAGTCTGACCAGAATCGGACTTCTATGGATAATATAGTTCAGGGTTCGAGAGCAAGTCGTTACAAAACCACAAAAAAAAGTTCATCGTATGTTCCTATCGTTTTGCTCTGCCTAATTGCTTTAGCTATATTAGCATTTGTGTTTTTTATAGCTTGGAATCAATTGCGTAGTCAAGGTGGAGGTTCTAGTACAGATTATTCAGTAGTTAATAGTAGTCAGTATTCACAAACAGACTCGACCTTGGAGTCGTCAAGTGATTCTGCAAGTTCAACTGAGCCTTCTTCATCAATTACAATGACAACAGAAGTTAGTGGTAGTAATCTTGCAGTAAATCTTACCGGTGTTAGTGACAGTCTTGACGTTATAATCTCACTTTCAGGTGCTGAGAATAGCTGGATATCTGTCACTGGCTCAGAGACAGGTGACTCAGGAACCCTCCTTTCAACCACAGGAACGACAAGTTATACAGCGACTCTTCCTTTAGGCACGACAACATCACTTATCACACTTGGAGTAACGCAAGGTGTTTCAATAACTATCGATGGTCAAGAATTAGATATGTCTGGACTTGCAAGCACAACTGTTAGTTATATTACACTGAATATTCAGTAAGGAAAAAAATGAAAACTATTGATTTTACAAAAAAAGAGAACATCCCTAATTTACTAACTGTCATCAGAATTTTCATGATTCCATTATTTTTATTACTAACTTCAATTTCTGACAGTAGAGGATGGCATATCGCAGCAGCAGTTGTTTTCGCAATTGCAAGTTTTACTGATTATTTAGATGGCTATTTGGCTCGAAGATGGCATGTAGTAACAAATTTTGGAAAATTTGCGGATCCTTTAGCGGATAAAATGTTGGTTATGAGTGCCTTTATCATGTTGGTCGGCGTGAATCTAGTTCCTGCTTGGGTATCGGCGATTATAGTTTGTCGCGAATTAGCTGTAACAGGTCTACGGTTACTCTTAGTTGAAAATGGAGGGACAGTCTTGGCAGCAGCTATGCCAGGTAAAATTAAAACAGCGACACAGATGTTTTCAGTTATTTTTTTACTCTGTCATTTTACAATTCTTGGAAATATTATGCTATACATTTCTCTCTTCTTCACCTTATATTCAGGTTATGATTATTTTAAAGGAGCAGGTTTCCTATTTAAGGATACATTTAAATAACTATGTCAAATAGCGTTGAAATTAAAAATGTTAAATTCAAATATAATGAAGCTCAGGAACAATATACCTTAGATGATATTTCGTTTCACGTGAAACATGGGGAGTGGTTATCTATCATTGGGCATAATGGTTCAGGGAAGTCAACAATGGTACGTTTGATTGATGGATTGCTAGAGGCAGAATCTGGTCAAATCTATATTGAAGGAGATCTGCTAACAGAAAATAATGTCTGGGATCTTCGTCATAAAATAGGAATGGTTTTTCAAAACCCAGACAATCAGTTTGTTGGAGCGACGGTAGAGGATGATGTAGCTTTTGGATTAGAAAATAAAGGAATCCCCTTGCTTGAAATGAAAGAGCGAGTGAAGAATGCTTTAGACTTGGTTGGTATGAGTGACTTTATGGCACGTGAACCTGCAAGACTCTCTGGAGGTCAAAAACAACGTGTTGCTATTGCAGGGGCGGTTGCTATGCGACCAAATATTATCATTCTAGATGAAGCAACAAGTATGTTAGATCCTGAGGGACGAATGGAGCTAATAGAGGTAATAAGAACGATTCGTCAAAAGTATGATATGACTGTTATTTCCATCACACATGATTTGGATGAAGTTGCTCTTAGTGATCGTGTATTGGTTATAAAAAATGGACGTGTAGAGTCAAGCTCAAAACCGCAAGAACTATTTTCTAGAGGTGAAGAACTATTAGCTTTAGGATTAGACATGCCATTTACAGCAAATGTTATGTCTGTGTTGAAATCTCATGGTTATGATTTTGATTCGAATTATCTTACAGAAAAGGAACTAGAAGAACAGCTATGGGAATTACTCTTGAAGATGTAAGTTATACTTATCAGTTAGGGACTCCTTTTGAAGGGCGTGCCCTTTTTGACATCACTCTTGATATAAAAGATGGATCTTACACTGCTTTTATTGGTCATACAGGTTCAGGGAAGTCAACCATTATGCAGTTGCTTAATGGCTTAAATATTCCTACAAAAGGAACTGTGATTGTTGATGATATTAAAATTGCAGCTACAACAAAGAATAAAACTATCAAATCTGTTAGACAAAAAGTAGGTTTGGTTTTTCAATTTCCAGAAAGTCAATTATTTGAAGAAACGGTACTGAAAGATGTAGCCTTTGGCCCTCAAAATTTTGGTATTTCTAAAGCAATTGCTGAGGAGTTGGCGCGTGAAAAACTGAGTTTAGTTGGAATTGAACCAGAGTTTTTTGAAAAAAATCCTTTTGAACTATCTGGTGGGCAGATGCGTCGTGTGGCAATTGCTGGAATTCTAGCTATGGAACCAAAAGTTTTAGTATTGGATGAACCTACCGCAGGACTTGATCCTAAAGGGCGTCGTGAATTAATGTCACTATTTAAAAAGTTACATGATGATGGGATGACGGTTGTTTTGGTTACTCATTTGATGGATGATGTTGCAAATTTTGCAGACTATGTTCATGTACTTGAAGCTGGCAGACTGATTCTCTCTGGGACACCTAAAGATGTCTTTCAAGATATTTCTTTTCTTGAAAGTAAACAGCTAGGTGTACCTAAAATTACCAAATTTACACAAAAACTAGTAAATAGAGGCTTGAGGATTGACAGATTACCAATAACAATAGAGGAATTTAAAGAGGTGATCAAACATGGATAAGTTAATACTTGGTCGCTATATTCCTGGAGATTCTATCATTCATCGACTAGATCCACGAAGCAAACTTCTAGCTATGATTATATATATTGTTATTGTTTTTTGGGCCAATAACTTTGTGACCAATTTGATTATGCTAATCTTTACGATGAGTCTAGTTTTCTTATCACAAATCAAACTGAGTTTTTTTATCAATGGTATAAAACCAATGATAGGGATTATTCTCTTTACCACGATTTTCCAAATGCTCTTCACGCAAAGTGGGACTGTTTTATTTCAAATTTGGTTTATAAAAGTGACAATTTATGGTCTTAGCCAAGCGCTTCTTATTTTTATGAGATTTTTGCTAATTATCTTTTTTTCTACCCTATTAACATTAACGACAACACCATTAAGTCTATCAGATGCAGTAGAGTCTCTTTTAAAGCCCTTCACACGTTTTAAAGTACCTGCACATGAAATTGGATTGATGTTGTCGTTAAGCTTACGGTTCGTTCCTACCTTAATGGATGATACAACTCGCATTATGAATGCTCAAAGGGCACGAGGTGTTGATTTTGGAGAAGGTAGTTTGATTCAAAAGGTAAAGTCAATTATTCCTATCCTGATTCCTCTATTTGCCTCTAGTTTTAAGCGTGCGGATGCCTTAGCTATTGCAATGGAAGCGCGTGGATATCGTGGGGGAGATGGTCGTACAAAGTATCGTATGTTGAAGTGGGGAATAAAGGATAATATGACAATGCTGGTCATGTTATGCATGGGGGCTGTACTCTTTTTTCTCAAAAGCAATTAGCTATTTTACTTTAGTTGATTTAATCTAAAAATAGTCATCAAAGGATTTAATTTTGTAATATACAGAATTAAATCTTTTTTCTTTTATAAAAGAAATTTTAAAAATAAGATCCGTTTCAGCATTTTAAGCATAAATTTTCAAAGAAAAGTATTTGAAACCGTTTTTTTCACTGCTTTTCAATATTCTTGTAACAATTTTAATACAAGCACAAAAGCAGAGTAATATTAAGGAGTTAAGATAATAGAGTATTAATTGAGAAAAAAGGAGCGTAGAAATATGCAAATCAAAACAAAAACAATGAAGTTAAGTTTGGCAGGTTTTGCTACAGTGGCTTCACTTGTTTTACCATTAGTAGCGAATGCAGACTCTTATACAGTAAAATCAGGTGATACATTATCTGAAATTGCAGCTACATACAATACAACAACAAATGAACTTGCTTCAAAAAATAATATAAGTGATGTTAACTTCATTAGTATAGGCCAAATTTTAGAAATTGGTGACAAAAAGGCAAGTACAACTACCGCAGAGTCAGCAACTTCTGCTGCTACATCTACTACAACAGAAACAGTAAATTATTCTTCAAGTGTTAGTGGATCAGATGCAGCTGCTAAAGAAATTATTGCACAACGAGAATCAAGCGGAAGTTACACAGCACAAAATGGTCAGTACTATGGTCGTTACCAGTTGACACTTTCTTACTTAAATGGAGATTTATCAGCTGAAAACCAAGAAAAAGTTGCTGATGCCTATGTAGCAGGTCGTTATGGCTCATGGTCAGGAGCACTAGCATTTTGGAATGCAAATGGTTGGTATTAAAAATAAAAACAAAAGGCTGAGGTTTCCTCGGCTTTTTTTATTGTTTCTTTTAACTGATAATGAAGATAAAGTATAATCAAGCTATTATTAATATATAAATGAGGTTGATTGAATAATAAAAATGTGGTTTTGTTTTTTATATTTGTAAGAGGGTAACTATGTTTCCAGAAGAATATATTGATAAAGGTATTATTAAATGTAAAACCAAATTACTATAGGGAGTGTAAGAATTAATTAGATAAGGTAAGATAAGTTAATTTTAAGAACAGATAAATTAGGGCATTTCTTAAAAGTTTTAAAACGTTAAGATGAAATATTTTTGTAACATTATTAATATATATTTAACGTAAAAGTAACATATAAATTATATGATAAAGGGTGGAAATGAAAAGGAGTCTTCTCTAATGTATAGTAGGATTGCTGAAGCAAGACGAAAAAAAAATAAACATCTATTTCTTAGTATGTTTGGCTTAACATTGAGCGTTGCAATAATAAGTTTTCTTGTTTTTAATTTGAAAAACTATTCTGAAACTTTTACAATACGTGCAGAAGCTGATGTTATAAAAACAAGTGAATCAACAAACCAAATATCTTCAAAGTCTGATCAAGAAAATTTAGAGGTTAGTGCTTCTACTGAACCTGAAATCACAGAACAAGTTGAACCAGAAATAGCAATTGTATCTGAAGTGCATGAAACTTTACCAGACGATACTACTGCGCTTACCATTGAATCGTCAACGGCTGCTACTGCTACTGTTGCTTATACACCTAATCAAACTACTCCAACTTTAAGCAATGGAAATACAGCAGGAACGATTGGAATGGCTGCTGCGGCTCAAATGGCTGCTGCAACAGGAGTTGCTCAGTCAGTTTGGGAAGCAATCATTGCACGTGAATCAAATGGAGATCCAACAGTATCAAATACTTCTGGAGCATCTGGTCTCTTTCAAACGATGCCAGGATGGGGAACAACGGCAACTGTTCAAGATCAAATTAATGCCGCCATTAATGCCTATAATGCTCAAGGAATGTCTGCTTGGGGTTATTAATCAATGAAAAACACTAAAATCATAGCGATTTTAGTGTTTTTATGATATCTAAAGGTTGGTGACAAATAGCATCTGCACCGCTGAGTTTTAAGTCTTTTTCTAAGCCAAAACCCCATGTGATTCCAAGAGTTTTGATATTGGCTGACTTTCCACCGACTATGTCGAACTTTGTATCACCAATAATAACACTCTCTGATTTACTAAGACTCTGTTCTTTTAGACAAGCTTTAAGAATATCACCTTTTTTGAAACGTTGAGGCTGAGAACCATATATAGCGTCAAAATAATGAGTGACATTGAGTTCTTCCAACATAAGGAGAGCCATAGGCTCATATTTGCTCGTTGTCACAAAAAGATGTCCTTGCTTTCTTTTCAGCTGTTGAAGTAAATTCACGATATCAGCATAAAGGGAAACCTGATGAACTCCTTTAGCATTGTAGTACTCTCTAAAAAATGTGATAGCTTCAGGGACATCTTTCTCATTAGTTAATATATTAGCAAATGTTGTTTCTAAAGGTGGACCAATTAAAGATGTCAGTGCTTGATCACTAGGTATAGAAAGTTGCAACTTATTGAAAGCATACCTAAAAGCGGCCTTAATTCCTGGGCTGGAATCTACAAGCGTTCCATCAAGATCAAATAGAATATTTTTCATTTTTTCTCCAGTAAAATTTATGTCAAGTTAAGTTGACAAAGAAAGATTTTTGAAAAAAGGTTATGCTCTTAGTTTACTAAAAAATTTTTAATAAGTGAAGTATAAAAAGAATTAACTAGTAATATGATATTAGTTTACAGCTCTGTAAATCCTAACATGTCTTGTGAGACATGTTAGGATTTTTTTGCGAAGTAGTGAAAATAAAGTGATACTATACTCCAAAAATTTCTTTACTATATCGTCTACCAGTTGGAGTATTTGCTAAACCACCTTCTGCGGTCTCTTTAAAAGCTGTTGGAAGATTTGATCCTACTTGGTACATAGCGTCAATAACTTCATCAACAGGAATTTTTGATTCAATCCCCGCTAAAGCCATATCAGCTGCCACAAGAGCAAAACTAGCACCCAAAGCATTTCTTTTAACGCAAGGGACTTCTACCAACCCAGCAACAGGGTCACAAATAAGACCTAGCATATTTTTAATGACAAATGCTACAGCTTGGCTAGCCTGAAATGCGGTTCCTCCAGCAGATTTGACAAGAGCAGCTGCGCTCATTGCAGAAGCAGATCCGACTTCTGCTTGACAACCTCCTTCAGCACCAGAGATTGAAGCATTGTTAGCAATGACAAATCCGAAAGCACCAGCTGTAAAGAGGAAGTCAAGCTGTTCTTTTTCGGATAGCTTTAATTTATCAATAGCAGTTGACAGAACAGCAGGTAAACACCCAGCACTTCCCGCAGTTGGGGTTGCACAGATGAGCCCCATTTTAGCATTTAGCTCGTTTACAGCTATTGCATTACGAACTGCACTTAAGATAGTCTTGTCAGAAAGAGTTTTTCCAGACTTTAAGTAGGAATCCATCTTAAGCGCATCGCCACCTGTCAGTCCACTAATAGATTTCGTATCTGTCAATCCATCGACAACTGAAGCCTTCATAATTTCTAAATTATGTGACATGATTGTAAGGATTTCTTTACGGTTTCGCCCACTTGTCTCCATCTCAGTCGCAATCATTACTTCTGCTATATTACCAGAAAATTCATTTTCTGCAAGGTTAACGAGTTCTTTAACAGTATAAAACATGAGACTACTTTCTAGTCAAAGAAATTGACATTATGGAGATTACGAATATCCCGAATATGGTTTACAGCATCTTGACAATTACGTGAATCAACTTCTATAATCATTATGGCCTTTTCGCCAGCACGTTCTCTTGTCACATTCATTTGAGCAATATTAATATTGTATTCAGATAAAATATCCGTAACTTTGGCAATCATTCCTGGAATATCTTGATGAACAATAATCAGTGTTGGGGTGTTCATATTTAATGAAACTGAAAATCCATTTAGCTCAGTAACTTCAATAGCACCACCACCAATTGAAACCCCTGTGATACTCATCTCTTTGTTATCTTTTCTAACACTTATTCTAACTGTGTTAGGATGAGGGGCATTACTGTCTTTTAAAATTTTCCAGTAAATATGTATTTCTTTTTGATGAGCGATTTCTAGGGAATTTTTAATATCTGGATCATCAGTATCTAAGCCTAAAATTCCTGCTACAAGAGCCTTGTCAGTTCCGTGTCCTTGATATGTTTTGGCAAAAGAGTTATATAAATGAAAGGTAACTTCCTCTGGTTCTTCACCAAAAATAGAATTAACAACTTTACCAATTCTCACTGCACCAGCAGTGTGACTACTAGATGGACCAATCATCACAGGTCCAATAATATCAAAAACTGATTGAAATTTTTGGTTTTTCATAAATAACTCCTTATTATTTCTTGCTTATATATTATATCAGATGTTATAAAAAATAACATATAAAATTGCAAAGAAAATAAAAGAGTAGAAAAACAAACCGATTAAATTTCTTCTATAAATGATATTTCGTGTTATAATAATAAAGCGCTTGGCGCATTCAAAACCGACCTTCAAATCGTTTTTTGAATAACTAGGCCCTTCAAGCCTAAGTTTATAACTTAACTGAACAAAGATTTATAAATTAATGGAGTGGAACACTGAAAATGCTGTTTCGTCGTTTTTCTATTGTTCTAAATCTTTGTATCTTATTTTGATGGGAGAAAGAACTATGAGTGATAACTCAAAAAAGCGTGTTGTCGTTGGAATGAGTGGAGGCGTTGACTCATCTGTAACTGCTTTGATTTTAAAAGAACAAGGTTACGATGTTGTTGGGGTTTTCATGAAAAACTGGGATGATACTGATGAATTTGGTGTTTGTACAGCCACTGAGGACTACAAAGATGTGGCTGCTGTAGCAGATCAAATAGGAATTCCTTATTATTCTGTTAATTTTGAAAAAGAGTATTGGGATCGTGTGTTTGAATATTTTTTAGCAGAATATCGAGCAGGACGGACACCGAATCCAGATGTCATGTGTAACAAAGAGATAAAATTTAAAGCCTTTCTTGATTACGCTATAACTTTAGGAGCTGACTATGTGGCAACAGGACATTATGCCCAAGTTACTCGCGATAAGGATGATGTGATCCGCATGCTCCGTGGTGTTGATAATAATAAGGACCAAACTTATTTTTTAAGTCAATTATCTCAAGAGCAATTAAAGAAGGTGATGTTCCCGCTTGGACATTTGGAAAAACCACAAGTTCGAGAAATTGCTGAGCGAGCTGGTTTGGCGACAGCTAAAAAGAAAGATTCCACTGGAATATGCTTTATCGGCGAAAAAAACTTCAAAGAATTCCTAAGTAATTACCTACCAGCTCAAAGTGGTCGTATGCTGACAGTTGATGGATGTGATATGGGTGAACATGCCGGTCTAATGTACTATACTATTGGCCAACGAGGTGGACTTGGCATAGGTGGTCAACATGGTGGCGACAATCAACCTTGGTTTGTTGTTGGCAAAGACTTATCTAAAAATATCCTCTATGTTGGTCAAGGATTTTATCATGAGGCTTTGATGTCAACCAGCCTGGATGCCAGTGATATCAATTTCACAAAAGAAATGCCTGAAGAATTCACACTGCAATGTACTGCAAAATTTCGCTATCGTCAACCAGATTCAAAAGTGACAGTTATTGTCAAGGGTGACAAGGCAGAGGTTGTTTTTGATGAACCACAACGTGCAATTACACCAGGACAAGCCGTTGTCTTCTATGATGGTGAAGAGTGTTTAGGTGGTGGTATGATTGACAATGCTTATAAAGATAATGATATTTGTCAATATATTTAACTTGACAACTCTGTAAAATAAGTTGACGTTATTTGTAAAGACACAGGTATAAGTAGAGTGATGGTAACTTTCCTATATACTTTCTCTTTGTGTCTCTAGCTTCTTGTATGCTTTAGAATATAGGGGTTTTAGACTAGAAATTTTTATTTAAAAGTTGACTTTTAAAGTGTGTTTGATAAAATATATCTAATGAAAACTGTGATGGTCAAAGCTCATGGGAGTCGTATGCTTTTTTGCGTGCACTTCCAAAGCTTTGACCTTTTTTATATGTGAGGAAAAAATGATACAAAAATTTGCTGAAGATTATGATGTAATTGTTATTGGTGCAGGTCATGCCGGGGTAGAGGCTGCTCTTGCAGCAAGCCGTATGGGGTCTAAAACACTTCTTGCAACAATTAATTTGGAGATGTTAGCTTTCATGCCATGTAACCCTTCTATTGGAGGTTCCGCAAAAGGAATTGTTGTTCGAGAAATTGATGCTCTCGGCGGTGAAATGGGTAAGAATATTGATAAAACCTATATTCAGATGAAAATGCTAAATACTGGTAAAGGACCTGCTGTCCGTGCTCTTCGTGCTCAAGCAGATAAAGTACTCTATGCTCGAACTATGAAACATACTGTAGAAAAGCAAGAAAATTTGACACTTCGTCAATCAATAATTGAGGAAATATTAGTTGAAGACGGTAAAGTTACCGGAGTTCGTACAGCAACTAACCAAAGATTTTCTGCTAAAGCAGTGGTGGTCACAACTGGAACTGCTTTACGTGGCGAAATCATTCTTGGGGACTTGAAATATTCATCTGGACCTAATAACAGTTTGGCTTCTATTGGTCTGGCTGATAACCTAAAAGAACTAGGTCTTGAAATTGGCCGATTTAAAACTGGAACTCCCCCTCGTGTCAAGGCTTCATCCATTAATTATGATGCTACAACTATTCAACCAGGGGATGAAAAACCAAATCATTTTTCATTTATGAGCAATGACGAAGATTACTTGAAAGATCAGATTCCATGCTGGCTAACGTATACAAATCAAACTAGTCATGACATTATTAATAAAAATCTTTACCGTGCCCCTATGTTTTCAGGGATTGTAAAAGGTGTCGGTCCTCGTTACTGCCCTTCTATCGAGGATAAAATTGTACGCTTTGCTGATAAAGACCGTCATCAACTTTTCTTAGAACCGGAAGGTCGTGAAACAGAAGAAGTTTATATCCAAGGCTTATCAACAAGTCTGCCTGAAGATGTACAACAAGAGCTGATTCACTCAATCAAGGGGCTCGAAAATGCTGAAATGATGCGTACGGGATATGCTATTGAATATGATATCGTTTTGCCACACCAATTGCGTGCGACGCTTGAAACAAAGACGATTGCAGGACTTTTTACAGCAGGGCAAACTAATGGCACATCAGGCTATGAAGAAGCCGCAGGTCAAGGGATTGTAGCAGGTATAAATGCTGCCCTTAAAGTTCAGAATAGACCTGAGCTGATTCTTAAGCGTAGTGATGCCTATATCGGTGTTATGATTGATGATCTAGTGACTAAAGGAACACTTGAGCCTTATCGTTTACTGACTTCACGCGCTGAATACCGTCTCATCCTCCGTCATGATAATGCCGATATGCGTTTGACTGAAATTGGACGCCAAGTTGGGCTTGTAGATGATGCCCGTTACCAACGTTTTCAAATTCGGAAAACACAATTTGATAATGAACTCAAGCGGCTTGATACAATCAAGTTGAAACCAGTCGTTGAAACGAATGAGCGCGTTGAAAAGCTTGGATTCAAGCCATTAACTGATGCCTTGACTGCTAAGGAATTTATGCGTCGGCCTGAGATAAATTACAGTGTAGCAACTAGTTTTGTCGGCCCTGCTGCTGAGGATTTGGATAGTAAAATCATTGAACTTCTAGAGACTGAAATCAAGTATGAAGGCTATATTAGTAAAGCGCTTGATCAAGTAGCAAAAATGAAACGTATGGAAGAAAAGCGTATTCCAAAGTCCATAGACTGGGATGCCATTGATTCTATTGCAACGGAAGCTCGTCAAAAATTCAAAAAAATTAATCCGGAAACGATTGGTCAGGCTAGTCGCATATCAGGAGTAAATCCAGCAGATATCAGTATTTTGATGGTATATTTGGAAGGGAAACAAAGGGCAACTAGAAAGATATAGGTTTTTGGGTGAGTTCATGAAGTACCTATAAGAAAAAGAACAGCCTTGAAGTTAAGAAACTGTCATTTGAAAACGATACCAGTCCTGTGAATTAGGACTGTTTTATGGTATAATATTGTGCTAAGAGGTTAATCAATGAAACGATTTCGATTTGCAACAATCCATTTTATCATGATAGGCTTGATATTATTTGGTGTTTTAGCTGTCTGTGTTAGGCTTTTTCAAACTGAAACAGCTCTTTTGGTTACAATTTTTTTGGTGCTCTCTCTTGTCGTTGCTCTCTTTTATTATCAAAAAAAGGCTTATGAGTTGACTGAGTTTGAAGAAATTGAATTTTTAAATGGGAAAACTGAAGCAAGCTTAAAAAACCTACTTGCACAAATGCCTGTAGGGGTGATTCAATTTAATCAGGATTCCAATGATATTGAGTGGTTTAATCCCTATGCTGAGTTGATATTTTCAAGTGAAGAGGGAAAGTTTGAGAAGACTCTTGTTTTAGAGGTCATTAATGGCAAATTAAACGGGGATGCCGTACAAACTTTTGACTTGGATGGAAACAAGTATTCTTCGTATATGGATCCAACCTCAGGAATGTTTTACTTTTTTGACAGTTCTATGGGAAACCGTCAGTTAGGAGACGCTGCACTTTTGAGACCAGTCATTGGAATTATTTCTATCGATAATTATGATGATGTAACAGATAATCTACCCGATGCTGAAGTTTCTCAAATCAATAGCTTTATCGCTAATTTTATTTCTGATTTTACAAGACCTCAAAATATTTTTTATAGACGTGTCAATATGGATCGTTTTTATTTCTTTACAGATTATGCTGTGCTTCGTAAATTAATTGATGATAGGTTCGATGTTTTAGATGCTTTTAGAAAACAGGCAAAAGAACGGGATCTTCCTTTGACTTTGAGCATGGGTGTCTCCTTTGGAGATGAAAAGTATAATCAAATTGGTCAAATTGCCTTGCAAAACCTTAATACTGCTTTAGTTAGAGGAGGGGATCAAGCTGTTATTCGAGAAAATACTGATCATAAGCGTCCCTTGTATTTTGGTGGTGGAACAGTTTCAACAGTAAAGCGTTCCAGAACTAGAACTAGAGCAATGATGACAGCCATATCTGATCGTATCAAGGCTGTTGACAAGGTTTTTATAGTAGGACATAAAAACTTAGACATGGATGCTTTGGGATCTGCTGTAGGAATGCAATTTTTTGCCAGTAATCTGATTAATAATTCGTATGTAATATACAATCCTGATGAAATGAGTCCGGATATCGAGCGAGCTGTTCACCGTTTACAAGAAGAAGATAGAACACAATTAATAAGTCTAGACAAAGCTTTTGATATGGTGACTCCACAGTCGCTTTTAGTTATGGTGGATCATTCAAAAACAACTTTAACCTTATCACAAGAACTTTACAGTAACTTTACAGATGTTGTGGTGATTGATCATCATAGGCGTGATGATAATTTCCCTGAGAATGCTGTTTTGAGTTTCATTGAAAGTGGCGCTAGTAGCGCAAGTGAACTAGTAACAGAGCTTATACAATTTCAAGACGCTAAGAAACATTTAAGCAAAATCCAAGCGAGTATTTTAATGGCTGGTATTATGCTTGATACAAAAAACTTCTCAGCCAGTGTTACCAGTCGAACATTTGATGTTGCTAGCTATTTACGCTCTCAAGGGAGTGATAATGTGGAAATTCAAAAAATTTCAGAAACTGATTTTGAACAGTATCGCATGATAAACGAGCTAGTTCTTAGAGGTGAGTTATTCCATAATAATATTATTATAACTAGTGGGGCTGATGATATGATTTACAGCAATGTCATCGCAAGTAAATCAGCCAATACCATGTTATCAATGGCAGGTATTGAAGCGGCTTTTGTAATTACACAAAACTCAGCTCAAAAAATATCTATCTCAGCCAGAAGTCGCAGTAAAATAAATGTGCAGCGAATAATGGAAAAACTTGGCGGGGGTGGGCATTTTGCTGTAGCAGCTTGCCAGCTAAAAGATATGACAATAAATCAAGCTCAAAATTTACTAATGGAAACAATAGAAACTGATTTAGCAGAAAATAAGGAGACAGAGTGATGAGAGTTATTTTTCTAACAGATGTAAAAGGTAAAGGTAAAAAAGGAGAGATAAAAGAAGTTCCGACAGGTTATGCACAAAACTTTTTGATAAAAAAAAATCTTGCTAAAGAAGCAACTAATCAAGCAGTTGGAGAGTTGAAAGGGAAACAAAAATCAGCTGATAAGGCTCAGGCGGAGATTTTTGCAGAAGCTGACAAACTTAAATCAGAACTTGCCAAAGAGGGAACTCGTGTCCAATTTGCAGAGAAGGTAGGTCCAGATGGCCGTACTTTTGGGTCTATTACTGCCAAAAAAATATCTGAAGAATTGAAAAGACAATTTGGAATAAAAGTTGATAAACGCAATATCATGTTGGATCATCCTATTCGTGCAATTGGATCAGTTGAAGTCCCAGTTAAGTTACATAGAGAAATAACAGCAGAAATAAAAATTAATGTCAAGGAAGAGTAAATAAAGTTTACAGTATTGACAAGTTTTTGTAAAAGCTAAAAAGTCAATGATAATTTTTTTAAAAAAGAGATTGAATATTACTTTGACTAACATGTTCTTTATAGAAACAATCATTTTCAGATGTATTTCCAAATAATAATATGAAGGGGTGAGTGGTTTGGCAGCAACGCCAGAATTAAGAGTTCAACCGCAAGACTTGCTAGCAGAGCAGTCTGTTCTAGGATCAATTTTTATCTCACCAGATAAATTGATTACTGTGCGTGAGTTTGTTGGTCCGGATGATTTTTATAAATATTCTCACAAAGTTATTTTTAAAGCTATGATTACTTTAAGTGATCGAAATGAGGCGATTGACGCTACAACTGTAAGAACCATTCTTGATGATCAAGGAGACCTGCAAAATATTGGAGGTCTATCTTATATTGTTGAACTAGTAAATAGTGTTCCAACCAGTGCAAACGTAGAATATTATGCTAAGATAGTTGCTGAAAAGGCGATGTTACGCAATGTCATTTTGAGATTGACAGACACTGTAAACCTTGCTTATAAAGGTGCTACTGATTCTGATGATGTAATTGCAGGTGCCGAGAAAGCGCTCATTGAAATTAATGAACATCGCAATAACAGTGGTTTTCAAAAAATTTCGGATGTTTTAAAAGCGAATTATGAAAATTTGGAAATCCGTTCTCAGCAGACTAGTGATGTGACAGGATTACCAACAGGTTTTCGTGATTTAGACAAGATTACAACAGGTTTGCATCCAGATCAGTTAATTATTTTAGCTGCGCGACCTGCGGTTGGTAAGACCGCTTTTGTATTAAATATTGCTCAAAACGTTGGAACCAAACAAAATAAACCAGTAGCTGTCTTTTCATTAGAAATGGGAGCAGAGAGCTTAGTTGATCGTATGGTGGCCTCTGAAGGATTGGTTGATGCTCATAATTTACGTACTGGACAATTAACGGAGCAGGAATGGCAGAGTCTGACGATTGCTCAGGGAACTCTGGCAGATGCACCAATATACATTGACGATACGCCTGGAATCAAAATAACGGAAATCCGTGCTCGCGCTAGAAAACTTTCGCAAGAGCTTGATGAAGGTTTGGGTTTAATTGTTATTGATTACCTTCAATTAATTACAGGAAGTCGCCCTGAGAACCGTCAACAAGAGGTATCTGATATCTCTCGACAACTTAAAATTTTAGCTAAAGAATTAAGAGTTCCAGTTATTGCACTTAGTCAGTTATCTCGAGGTGTTGAAAGTCGTCAAGATAAGAGACCTATTCTGTCAGATATTCGGGAATCGGGTTCTATTGAACAAGATGCTGACATTGTTGCTTTTCTTTACCGAGAAGACTATTATCATAGAGAAGGTGATGATAACAGCGAGGAAGCCTTCGAAGACAACACAATAGAAGTTATTATTGAAAAAAATCGTGCAGGTGCACGTGGAACGATAAAACTCATGTTCCAGAAAGAGTATAATAAATTTTCTAGCATAGCTCAGTTTGAAGAAAGATGATGCTGTATTAAACTTTAGAAAATGAAATAATAGAGATCTAGGAACTAATCCTAGAAAGGGAGTCATAAGAATGAGTGATGCATTTGCAGATGTTGCAAAAATGAAAAAAATAAAAGAAGATATCAAAACACATGAGGGTCAATTAGTTGAGCTGACGCTTGAAAATGGTCGAAAAAGAGAGAAAAATAAAATTGGTCGTTTGATTGAAGTATATTCATCATTGTTTATTGTCGAATATAATGACAATTCAGAAGTTCCTGGCGCCATTAGCAACTCTTACGTTGAATCTTATACTTATTCAGATATCCTAACGGAAAAAACATTGATTCGTTATTTTGATTAAGAAAGATTGTCAGTGATTTGAAATCAGAAAAACTTTATGGTCTTGCTTAAGAGTTTGTTCTGAAAATAAGAAATATAAAAAAGGCTTTACAGAGCCTTTTTTATATGTTATACTAATTTTTGTGTGAAATAGCAGCAGAAAAATATGAAGCTCGTCAACAGAGAGTTATAGAAAAAAGTAACCTTTGCTGTTTAGGCGAAGATTCTCTGCACGAATCAGGATTTTTCAAGTGACTATTTCCTCAATAAAATATTTTAGGAGGACATTATAGATGTCACGTTATACAGGTCCATCATGGAAACAATCACGTCGCCTAGGTTTATCACTTACAGGCTCAGGTAAAGAATTGGCACGTCGTAACTACGTACCAGGGCAACACGGTCCAAACAACCGCAGCAAACTTTCTGAATACGGTTTGCAACTTTCTGAAAAACAAAAGCTTCGTTTTTCATACGGTCTTGGTGAAAAACAATTCCGTAACTTATTCGTTCAAGCTACAAAAGCTAAAGAAGGAACACTTGGTTTTAACTTCATGCTTCTTCTTGAACGTCGTCTTGACAACGTTGTTTACCGTCTAGGTCTTGCAACTACTCGTCGTCAAGCTCGTCAATTCGTTAATCACGGTCATATCCTTGTTGACGGAAAACGCGTTGATATTCCTAGTTACCGCGTAACACCAGGTCAAGTGATTTCAGTTCGTGAAAAATCAATTAAGGTTCCTGCAATTCTTGAAGCTGTTGAAGCAATCGTTGGACGTCCAGCATTCGTTTCATTTGATGCTGAAAAGCTTGAAGGTTCATTAACTCGTCTTCCAGAACGTGACGAGATTAATCCAGAAATCAACGAAGCACTTGTCGTTGAATACTACAATAAACAATTGTAATTTATACTTTAAAAAGAGTCCTATGGACTCTTTTTTGTTTGCTATTTTTCATCAGCATTATATTGGCAAAATTTTAAGAACAAGATCTGTCATTTGTTGAGGAGACTCTTTTTTGCCTTTTGCTACCCAAGATTGACAAAGTCCAAAAAAGGCATAGGCTAGGTAAGTACTGCTATACTCCTTTTCAATAGGAGTAAGATTTTCTCGTCCAAACTTATCTTGTAAGTCAGTATTGATGAGAATTTTAACCTTATTAATAATATAGGATTGAATTTCACGTGTGCCATTGGTAGAAATAAGTGCAGACAAAAGCCTTTCTCTTTTTAAAAATTCAAATATTTCCAAAAAAGCATACCCCTTGTTATTCTCGTGCTTATCAAAAATATATTCTAGCTTATTAAAAAGAGCCTGCTGATAAGAATCAATCATTTCATATTTATCTCTGTAATGTGTGTAAAAGCTTGATCGACTGATCCCGGCCTGCTTTGCAAGTTGAATTGTTGTGATATCATCAAAGCTCTCTTCTTTTAAAAGCGCTACCATTGCATTATGAATTACTTTCTTTGTATTTGCTCTACGGTTGTCCCTAGTCATAAAAATCTCCTCTTGTACACTTTTAGACGCAGTGTCCAAAAAATAAAACCTAAATATTGAATTTTTAATTTTTCTCTGTATAATATATTTTATCACAATTTTTGAACAGTGTGTCTAAATTAGGAGAAAATATGTTAAATGAATTGAAAGCACTTATAAAAAGTCCAAAGCTTTGGATTACAATGATTGGTGTAGCGCTCATTCCAGCTCTTTATAATCTTTCCTTTCTGGGTTCTATGTGGAATCCTTATGGGAATGTAAAGGACCTACCAGTTGCTATTGTCAATGAAGATAAATCAGCAAGTCTCAATAATCAGACTTTGTCAATCGGGGATGATATGGTTGACACTATGTCTAAAAATAAAGATTTAGATTATTCCTTCGTCTCTCAAAAGAAGGCTGAAAAGGGTCTGGAAGATGGTGACTATTATATGATTATCACACTTCCAGAAGATTTGTCAGACAAAGCTTCTAGTTTAATGACGGATAATCCTCAGAAATTGACCATTGATTACCAGACATCAGCAGGGCATAGTGTTGTGGCTTCCAAAATGGGTGAGTCTGCGATGGAAAAATTAAAGGAGACAGTTTCTGAGAACATCACAAAGACTTATACAAAGGCTGTCTTCAAGAGTATGTCAACTTTGCAAGATGGCTTACAAGAAGCGTCAAACGGGGGTCAGGAATTATCTAATGGGAGTTTGACATTAGAATCAGGTAGTCAAACAATTACAGATAATCTGGGCAGTTTAGCGTCTTCAACTGTCACCTTTTCATCTGGAGCATCTTCACTCAATTCGGGATTGAAAAGCTATACTGATGGTGTTTCACAATTATCAAAGGGAACAGAGACTTTGTCTACAGGTCTATCAACTTATACAAATGGTGTTAGTACGCTTGCTGATGGGGCTAATAAAATAGACAGTCAGTCTGCCACACTTGTGAATGGTATAAGGCAGCTTAAAGACAGTTCTAGTCAAGTTCAACAGCTTGTTGATGGCGCTAATCAATTGACAAGTGGTTTACAAGACTTAGCCAATCAAACGCAATTATCCAGCGAAAAGCAAGAAAATATCCAAGCACTGATTGAAGGCTTACCAGCCTTAAATTCAGCTATTCAAGGATTAAATTCTTCAGTAGTCAACTTATCTACATCAACTCCTGATAGTAGTGCATTAACAGCTTATTTGACTGCTATTGCCACACAAGCGCAGTCTATATTAGCATCTAGTCAAACGGATAAGGAAAATGAAGTTGCTGCTGTTAAAGCTACTTCAGCTTACCAAAGCTTGGATGTCAATCAGCAAGCCGAAATCACAAGTGCCCTATCTAATACGCCAAATTCAACTGCCACACAGGCACAAGACATTTTATCTAATGTAAAAAATATCCAAACAGCCTTAGCAAGTTTACAATCAAGTAATTCAGATAACCAGTTAGCGCAACTTCAATCAGCAATTAGTCAAATTGCAATCCAATCAAACACAGCGTTACTAGGGTCAAGTGAAGCCTTGACAGAGTTGTCAAGTGGTTTGAATCAGGTAAATGTTGCAACTAGTACACAACTTCTACCTGGAAGCAGTCAATTGGCAAATGGTGTATCTACATTGAATTCAAAATTAAGTAGTGGTTCAGAGTCACTTCTATCAGGTGTTACAGCATACACTGGTGCTGTAACAACCTTGTCAAACGGTGCAAACACGCTTTCAGCTAATAATACGACATTAGTAAATGGTGCTAAAACTTTGCAAAGTGGTGCAAACACACTAGATAGTAATTCTAGTCAATTAATAGATGGAAGTAACCAGTTGGAGAGTGGTGCTCAGCAAATAGCTTCGGGTTCTAGCCAATTGAGAGATGGAAGTTCAACACTTACTGATGGGTTGACAAGTTTGTCAACCGGATTGACAACGTTAACAAGCTCACTTTCAAGTGCCAGCCAACAGTTATCCTTAGTTTCTGTTTCTAGTGATAATGCTAAGGCAGTCGCAAATCCACTAACAACAAAACATACAGATAATGATAGTGTTAAGACAAATGGGATTGGTATGGCGCCATATATGATTGCTGTTTCACTCATGGTCGTTGCATTATCCACAAATGTTATTTTTGCTGAATCTTTATCTGGGATTCCAACAAAAAATCGATTTGATTGGGCAAAACAAAAATTTTTCATCAATGGATTGATTGCGACCGCTGGTTCTGTCATTCTTTACGGTGCTATCCATCTACTTGGATTCGAAGCTAATTTTGATTTACGCACACTTGGTCTTATTATCTTAGGTGCATTGACATTTATGGCACTTGTTACAGCACTTGTCGGCTGGGATGATCGTTACGGTTCTTTCATATCGCTACTCATGCTTCTTTTACAAGTTGGGTCTGCAGGAGGTTCTTACCCAATTGAACTAAGTGGGAAGTTTTTCCAATTCATGAATCCATTGCTACCAATGTCCTACCTTGTATCAGGATTACGTGAAACTATTTCTATGACTGGTGATGCAGGTCATCAAGTGTTTATCTTATTTGCTTTTCTGATAGCTTTTATCGTTCTAGGTCTTATTATTTATAAACCTAAAACACAGAATGCATAGTTTTTCAGCTATACATTTTGTATTTGCTTTATATTTAAAATCAAATTATTGATTTTTGGCTTTAAAAGCAATATACTAAACAAGCTAATCGTTTAAAACAAGAGACAGGTAGATTTTATTTTGATAATTTTTTAACTCAACTTAGTCTCACGTCAGGATTGGACACTTTACAAAAAGATTTACTTTACTGTAAAGGTATATTGAAAAAACAAAGGGGAAATAATGTCAGTAGTTACAATCGTCTTGACAACTTTAGTTGCACTAGAGCATTTATATATATTGTATTTGGAAACATTTGCGACAGACTCAGACTCGACAAGTCGTGTATTTAATATGAGTAAGGAAGAACTATCACGACCTTCAATTAGCAAGCTTTTCAAAAATCAAGGGATTTACAATGGTTTGATTGCTATTTTTCTCTTATATGGGCTCTTCGTTTCACAAAGTGTGGAAATTGTTGCCTTGTTTTTAATTTTCGTCATTGCTGCTGCAAGTTATGGTGCTTTAACAGCAGACAAGAAAATTATCCTAACTCAAGGTGGTCTAGCAATCTTAGCCCTGATTAGTTTATTATTTTAGGAAAAACCTATCAGAAGTAAGTAGCATTTATTGCTACAATCTGATAGGCTTTTTTTATTGTACAGTGATATCCCCAATACTATTGGTAATAGTTAATGTGTTTTCGGTTGAGTTTGTAAGGTTATCGGTGATATCGCTTTCTCCAATGTTAGATTTGACTTTGACATTTAAATCATATGCTGCTAAATTGATATCAGTATCTCCTGTGTCTACAGATATAGTATTGCTCTTCTTGAAAGTTACCAAATTAGCATCATAACTACCTACACTAAGATCGCTTACTGTATCTGTAATAGTACCACTATTTATATTGAAGCTTCCCATATTGAGAGTTGTTGTAAAGTTGCTAAGACTACTATCTTGTAAATTTGCATTTCCAACTTGTAAAGTTAATTGCCCATTATTGAGCTTAACGTTATCTCCAATAAACTCACCAGTGGCTAGAGTAATATCAGTCTCTTTAGTCTTGATATCATTAAGGGTTAGAGATCCTACTTTTAGTGAAACTTTTAATGAGTCTAAATCAGTTCCTTCAGGAACTGAAATGATCATAGTTCTTGGTGTAGAAATATTCCCATATTGTTTCAAGTTAATAAAATCAGATAGGGTTAGGAAATTTATTCCCCATCGTTTTGTCATCCATTTTGATTTCTCAGAGACAGACAGTGTCCCATCTGTGACTTCATAGGATACTGGTATTTTGTCATCTGTGTAGTAAGAAATAACAGGCTTATCGATTTTTTCTGTAGCAATGGTAATATCATAAGCATTGCTATCAATGACTATCTTGTCAAACTTGTCTAGATTTTTCGTGTGAAATTTAGATGATTGAGACGAACCTCCAGTGGTCATTAAAGTTTCGAAGCCACCTGTTGCGGTACCATAGCCAACAAGCACAGCACCAATTAAGCAACTTACGACACCAGTTACTAATATCGTTTTCTTCCATTTTTTCATGACTTTCTCCCTTTTCTGATTATCCAACGAGTGAGTGACATCAGTCCTTGTCCACCAACCCTAATTGTTTCTATACTTGCTAATATAGCGAGAAGAGAGAGCCCAAAGGAAAGAATGCCTAGCCCAACTCCAAAGATTGCAGATTGAGCAGAGATGGTCCAATAAGTGAGACTATCCCAAACCATAAAAATGCCATTAAACAGGAAAGTTCCTCCTAGAATCATTAAAGCTAAAAGTAAGCTTGCTCCTGCGATAATAAATGCAAATATTACAACAACAAATGCAATGAGAAGTGGCACTGCTATAGGTGAAGCAAAGATAGCTAAAATTGCAATCCAGATAATAGTTGCTCTTTTTTTAGGTGATTTATCTTCTTCAACAAATTTTTCATCCAATAAGCGACTCATCAAATCATGAGCTGCTTTTTTCGGATTTCCCAACTCTTCTATAACACGGTTTTCATTTTCTGGACCGGCTTCATCAAAATACTCTGTAAAGTAATCTATAGCTTCCGTGTAGTCCTCATCTGGTAGCTTTCTTAAATAGTGATCCAGCTGACTTAAGTATTCAGTTCTTGTCATGTCTAATTCTCCCTTCAATAATCCCTAAGATAGTTTCTGTGTAATTTTGCCATTCTCCTTTTAAAAAGACAAGTTGACGTTTACCTGAGTCTGTAATAGCGTAATATTTACGCTTTCGGCCTTGATGTTCTTGACTATAGGTTGTCATGAATCCAGCTTTTTCTAATTTTTTTAGAATAGGATACAAGGTTGATTCCTTAATATTTGCGATAATTTTGATGGTTTGACTAATTTCGTAGCCATAAGAGTCTTGTTTTTCAACGATTGATAAAATCAAAAATTCTATAACAGTTGCTGATGTTGGAAAATGCATAATAGTTTTTCCTTTCTATATATAATTATTATATATATTAAATATATATCTATTACGAAGAAATGTCAAGAAATAATATATAAAAATATTATATATTATAA
>CAZPYI010000016.1:0-24620 GCA_964590305.1 uncultured Streptococcus sp. | reverse complement strand
GAAAGAATTTATAAAATGCAAAAATTATTATTGTTTTAACGTTAAAAAATGAGTAATAATTCAGAGACTATGTTAAAATGTATGTGTGAAAGGCTTTTCAATGGGATAGTCTGACATTATTTTTACTAATTTAAAAATGAAAGGTTGATAATTTTATGAAACATATTCAACTTGGGAACAGTGATTTAGCAGTATCCAATGTAGCGCTTGGCTGCATGCGAATGGCTGTGAAAACAGTAGCAGAGGCAGAAGAAATTATTCAAGCGGCACTTGATAGCGGCATTAACTTTTTTGACCATGCTGATATTTATGGACGAGGGGAATCTGAAGCTATTTTTGGTCAAGCTATGAAAAACCTTGGCATTGCTAGAGATTCAGTATTTATCCAATCAAAAGTTGGGATTGTTCCAGGAGTTTCTTTTGATTTCCGTCGAGAACATATTTTGAAAAGTGTTGATGATATCTTAGAGAGATTGCAAATTGATTATTTAGATGCTTTGTTACTTCATCGTCCAGATACTTTATTTGATCCTAAAGAAGTGGCACAGACTTTCGATGACTTATATGAGAGTGGAAAAGTTCGTCAGTTTGGCGTAAGTAACCAAAATCCAGGACAAATTGAACTGCTTAAAAAACACACGAAACACGAAATCGTTGCAAATCAGTTGCAATTTAGCATTATGCACTCTGGTATGATTGATGCCGGATTTAATGTTAATATGACAAATGATGCAGCAGTAAATCGTGATGGTGGGATTTTAGAATATTGTCGTTTACATAATATTACGATCCAAGCATGGTCCCCATTCCAACATGGCTATTTTGGGGGTGTCTTCCTTGATAACGAAAAATTTCCTGAACTTAATGTTGTTATTGATCGCTTAGCTGAAAAATATGAAGTGACAAATACTGCAATTGCAGTTGCATGGATTTTACGTCACCCAAGTCAAATGCAAGTCATCATTGGAACAATGACTCCGCAAAGAATTGCTGACTCAGCTTCTGCTTCAGAAATTGAGTTGACTCATGAAGAATGGTATGAAATTTACTTAGCAGCTGGAAATGTATTGCCATAAAAAGAGATATTCTCCCAATTGAGTAGTCTTTGAACAACATAATGAAAAAGCCAGAAATATATTAATTTTCTGACTTTTTTTGTGCTATAATATTCACTAAAAGATTGGAGAGTAAAAATGGCAACAAATGTTATGTCTAATTATAGTTATGGTGAAAGCTGTTTTGATGAAATTCCAACGGTACTACAATCATACCATATAAAAAGTGTCGCCTTCATTGGAGGAGAGGAGGCTTTGAAAAGTTCAGAAGCTGCCGTCCGAAAAATTCTTGAAGAAAATGATATAGAAATTACAGGTAGCTTCATCTACGGAGTTGATTCGACTCTTTCTAATATCAATCGACTTTGTGAGAACAGAGATATTCAGAGAGCAGATATTATTTTTGGATTTGGTGGTGGACGCGCTCTGGACACGGTAAAAATGGTTGCCAAAGAACTTGAGAAAGACCTTTTCACCTTTCCAACTATCTGTTCAAATTGTTCAGCTGGGACAGCAATTGCAGTTATTTATAATGATGATCATTCATTTTCAAAATACGGCTATCCTAATGCCCCACTCCATATTTTTATTAATACAAAAGTAATTGCTGAAGCCCCACAAAAATATTTTTGGGCTGGGATTGCTGACGGTATTTCAAAAGCACCTGAAGTAGAACGAGCTACTAAGGAAGCAGAAATACAAGGAGTGGTGCTCCCACATACTGCAATTCTTGGTCGAGCTGTGGCTTTGTCCTCTAAAGATGCTTTTTATTACTATGGAGAGCAAGGGCTGAAGGATGTTGTGAATAATCAAGCATCAAAAGCTGTTGAAGAAATTGCTTTGGATATTGTTGTATCAACTGGTTATGCATCAAATTTGGTTAATCAGCCAGATTTTTATTATAATTCTTGCCATGCGCATGCTTTTTATAATGCTACAACAGCGATAAAACGTGATGGTGAATTTCTACATGGTGTTGTTGTCTCTTTTGGCGTTATGGTTCTGCATGCTTATTACAATGAAAATGAAGAACTCAAACAAGTTGCGGAATTCAATAAAAAATTAGGTCTTCCGATTACACTAGCAGACTTGAATTTATCGGTAAAGGACCTAGATAAAATTGTCGAAGTTGCCATGACAACAAATGAATGTAAACATACCCCTTTTACAGCAGAAGGATTCAGAAATGCTATTTTAAAAGCAGATCAATTTGGTAAAATTTTATAATATTCTTGTAAAAACTAATTTTTAATGTCATTGTATAATCGATAGTTTTCCCACTTTTTCTTAAAAACTTATTGATTTTTAGCAGAAGATGTTATCATACTCTTAACTAGCATGAAGTAGTAGTATGTCAACAAAACATTTAACTCTAGCAGTATTCTTTATGACACTAATGATAATTTTAAGTTCTAGTATTTTTAGTATTCCTGTTCCTGGTGGGCATTTTTACTTTAACACAATTTTGATTTTTGTAGTGACATTATATTTTACTCCTCTTGAAGTAGTTATCATTGCCGGGTTGAGATCTTTTCTTGGATATTTCTTCTTTTATCCACTGCCTATGTTTGTTACTTTGATAACGCATAGTTTGCAAGCTTTGATTGTCACGTTGATTTAAAAAAAGAATAAAGAACCTTACAAATTGATTGCAGTTATTTTTGCATTTTCTTGTGGGAGTGTGATAAATTTATTAGGGGATTATTTTGGAAGGTCATCCATTTATGCTACGCTAGCTTATGCGATATTAAAATTACCCTTTGACGTCTTTGTTGTTATGAGAGCAAGTATCACCTGTTTTGTTTATTATAAGACATCATTTTCTAAATCTATGAGTAGAGCATTGGGTAATAAATAAAAAGATTTGGTTTAAACTGTACCTCATAAGTTGGACACTAAAAATTCAACTTATGAGGTATTTTTAATGAAATTAAGCCATATGGATAAAGTGCTAGTTATAATCTGAAGTAAAAGGGAGTGTCACGGTCTAGAATTTGTGAGTTATATCCCACGAAGTTGTCTAACTTTAAATATATTGGTACACTTATTAATCATTATGGATTAGAGATAGTTTCGCAAAGGAAATAGTCTTGATGATAGGATATTGGAGTCTTTCTTCGGTATTCTAAAATCTGAGATGTTATATGACTTTGAGAAAAACTTTCACTAACTGGATGACCTTGAAAGAGTTATTAATTATTATTTTTATTACAACAAGCGCGTTATAATAAAACTAAAAGGACTTAGCCCTGTCCAATGCAGAACTAAATCCTTTCACTAAATATTTTGTCCAATTTTTGTTCGATACCGTTGGACGAATCTTTTATTTTATTCCACTGTTACAGATTCTTCGGTCTTTTCAACTTTTTTAGCTGACTTGATGATGATTTTTCCATTACTTGTCATAATAGCTTTAAGTTCTTTTTCGGTTGGATTTTCAAGATAAAAATCAGTAATAGCATCTTCAATATTATCTTGAATGGTACGGCGTAAAGGTCGTGCCCCCATTTTAGGATCATACCCTAGATCAACAAGTTTTTCCTTAACTTTATCAGTAACCTCAAGATGAATATCGTTACTTGCTAAACGCTTATTGACGTCATCAAGCATAAGATCAACAATGTGAAGGAGGTTGTTCTTACTAAGTGATTTAAATTCAATGATTCCATCAAAACGGTTCATAAACTCTGGACTGAAATAGTTGCTAAGCTCACCAAGAACAGAGTTAGTTCGTCCTTCACGTGCGGCACCAAAGCCAACACTTGCCTCAACTTTACCTGTCCCAGCATTTGAAGTCATAATGATGATAGCATCCTTAAAGCTAACTGTTCGACCTTGTCCATCAGTTAAACGACCATCTTCAAGCACTTGCAAGAACATGTGCATAACATCAGGGTGAGCTTTCTCAACTTCATCAAGAAGAATGAGGGAGTAAGGATTTCTACGAATTTTTTCAGTTAGTTGACCAGCCTCTTCATAACCAACATAGCCTGGAGGGGCTCCAACGAGTTTAGAAACAGCATGTTTTTCCATGTATTCCGACATATCAAATCGAATCATACTATCTGCTGAGCCAAAAAGTTCGATAGCTAACTGTTTAGAGAGTTCAGTTTTACCAACACCAGTTGGGCCAACGAAAAGGAAGGAACCAATAGGGCGATTAGGTGTACCAAGACCAACACGATTCCTGCGGATAGCTTTTGCAATCTTTTCGACAGCATCATCTTGACCGATAACATGCGCTTTAAGATCATCAGAAAGGTTAATTAATTGCGATTGTTCTTTTGATTTTAAATCACCAACCGGAATGTTGGTTTTTTCTTCAATGATGGCTTCGATTGTTTTTTCAGTAATAACTGGAATATCTTGGTCATCAATCGTTTGTTGTTGCATTTCTTTGAACTTAGCAATTTGATCACGATAATATGCTGCGCGTTCGTAGTCTTCATCACGAGTTGCCTGAGTCTTCATATTTTCGGCTTCGACCAAGCGTTTATCAATTTCTTTTGGATCTACAAAATTAAGTGTTAAGTTCATTTTAGAACCGGATTCATCAAGTAGATCAATGGCTTTATCTGGAAGGAAACGGTCTTGAATATAGCGATTAGACAACACAGCTGCGGCCTCGATGGCATCTTTACTGTATTTAACATGGTGGTAATCTTCGTATCTCTTTTGGATACCCTTAAGAATAGTAATTGTTTCTTCTACCGAAGGTTCATCAACTTTAACGGGTTGCATACGGCGTTCCAAAGCAGCATCTTTTTCAATAATACGGTATTCATTGAGTGTAGTTGCGCCAACCAGTTGAAGTTCTCCACGTGCTAGAGCAGGTTTTAGGATATTTCCAGCATCCATATTGCCATCACCAGCACTACCAGCACCAACTATTTCATGAATTTCATCAATGAAGAGGATAACATCTTGGCGTTGACGGATCTCTTCCATCAGTTTTTGCATGCGTTCTTCGAATTGTCCACGAATACCAGTTCCTTGGACAAGACTGACAACGTCAAGGCGAATAACTTGTTTACCTTGGAGTTTTTGAGGAACGTTATTATCTACAATTTTTTGAGCGAGTCCTTCAACGACAGCAGTCTTACCAACACCGGGTTCTCCAATGAGAACGGGGTTATTTTTTGTACGACGATTAAGAATTTCGATAACACGAATAATTTCAGCATCACGTCCAATAACAGGGTCAATATCACCACGACGAGCAATATCAGTCACGTTAATACCAAATTCTTCTAAGAAACCTTTGGGTTGTTGAGGAACTTGTTGTGGACGTGGTCCGTTTGGCCGACGATTATTACCATTGCCACCACTTCCTGATTGGGTTGGTGGGGTATTAGGTAAATCTTGTCCGTTAAAAGCACGGAAATTATTGAGATCACCAAAGAAATCATCAAATAATGGATTTGAGGAATCCGATTGTTTTGATTGAGATGCCCCATTAAGACCACCTAAGATTGTATTATTTGGATCAGTTTTCATGATTTGATAACAGTTTTGACAGAGGTCAATTTGTTTTTGTTGACCATTAACATTTACATAAAGATGGATGGTTGATTCGTTTAAGTTACAGTTTTGACAGAGCATAAGCTACCTCCCTTGTCAGTAAAAGTCAGTTCAATTATCTTTCTATTGGTCAAAGATAGTCAAACTTTATGTTTATATTATATCACTAGATGGTGGGAAAGCAAGTAAAAAGATCTGAAATTAGCACTTTTTTATATGGAGTGCTAGTTTTGTAAAAAGTCATGAAACAGAATATTTATAAACACACTTGACATATATGAATAATTATGCAAAAATAATTACTATATTATACTAAGTAGAGGAAAAATAAATGACGAAGAATAATTCATTTTTAAAGGAGATTGATTTCACAAAGGAAGAATTGAATGGTCTGATTGATTTAGGCTTAAAATTCAAGAAATTGAAAAAAGACAAAGTTAGTCATAAGTATCTTGAAGGACTTAATATTGCTCTTATTTTTGAAAAGAGTAGCACACGTACACGGTCTGCATTTACAGTAGCTGGTCAAGATTTGGGAATGAATGTGACCTATTTAGGTGCTAGTGAAATACAATTGGGTAAGAAGGAATCTGTTAGTGATACCGCTAGGGTTTTAGGATCGATGTTTGATGGTATTGAATACCGTGGATATAAACAGTCTGACGTTGAAATACTAGCAGAATTTTCTGGAGTACCAGTCTGGAATGGACTAACTGACACGTGGCATCCAACGCAAATGATTGCGGATTTCATGACTTTGAAAGAACAATTTGGTAGCCTTGATAATTTGACTATTGCTTATATAGGGGATGGTCGCAATAATATGGCCAATTCACTTCTAGTGACTTCGGCTATTCTTGGTGTTAATGTTAAGATAATTTCACCAACAGATCTTCAACCTGAAAAAGAAATAGTATCAATTGCAGATCAGTATAATAATGGTGCTGAGTTAACAATAACTGATGATATTGCTGCAGTCAAAGGTGTTGATGTACTTTACACAGATGTATGGGTGTCTATGGGTGAAGACGTAGATTTTAAAGAGAGAATTGATTCATTGCTTCCTTATCAAATTAATGACGATTTAGTAGCTAAGGTAGAAAACTCAAATCTTATTATTTTACATTGTTTACCAGCTTTTCATGATCTCAATACAGAAATAGGTCAAGAAATTTATGATAAATATGGTCTTGCTGAACTTGAAATAACAGATAGTGTTTTTCAAAAATATAGCACTACAATTTTTCAAGAGGCTGAGAATCGTATGCATTCTATAAAGGCTATTATGTATAATTCTTTAAAAAATCTTTAAAATTATCACTTTGCTTGTTAGTTTTTATTTTTTTATGATAGAATAGTAAGGACTAATAAACTGATTGGAGAATATCATGGAATCACATTTAGTGAGAATTATTGGTCGCCTTGAGTTGATGACGACTGATAGTAGCAATCTTAAACGTAATTTTGAACGTGATGGTGTTGTTGTAGCAGAAGTTGCATTCAGTAGCGACCCTGAAAACGGTCCAGTGTTTACATTGCGTGATGTTGAAGCACGCGAGTCATATTCATTTGACAGTATTGATCTTATTGCAATGGAAATTTACGACTTACTTTATTAAAAAAACTCGTTCAGCGGGTTTTTTAATTTTCCCTAGCAAATTATTTTTATCATATCTTATTTCTATATCGGGAAGCCAATTTGAATTTTTATTCAAAAAATGCTATAATTTAAGAGATTATCAATCAAAGGGAGAAATAAATGGACTTTTCATTCTTGTCAAAATATTGGGCTTATTTTAATTATGGCGTCTTAGTGACTATAATGATCTCAGTTTGTGTTGTGCTTTTTGGGACAATTATAGGTGTGTTGGCTGCCTTGTTAAAGAGGAGTAATATAAAAATATTAAACTGGATTGTCAGCTTCTATGTCTGGGTTTTCCGTGGGACACCAATGGTTGTTCAAATAATGATTTCTTTTGCTTGGATTCATCTTAATAATGCGCCAATTATCGGGTTTGGGGTGTTAGATTTAGACTTCTCGCGTCTACTACCAGGTATTATTATCCTCTCTTTTAATAGTGGGGCATATATCTCAGAAATTGTTCGTGCAGGTATTGAGGCAGTTCCCAAGGGACAACAAGAAGCTGCATATTCATTAGGAATCAGACCTCAAAATACTATGCGCTATGTTATCTTGCCTCAGGCTTTCAGAAATATTTTACCAGCTTTGGGTAATGAATTTATTACCATTATCAAAGATAGTTCACTTTTACAGACTATCGGGGTTATGGAGTTGTGGAATGGGGCACAATCTGTTGTTACAGCAACCTACATGCCGGTTTCACCACTTTTATTTGCCGCTTTCTATTATCTCATGATAACAACGATTTTATCAGCAGTTCTAAAAAGATTTGAAAAACGTCTGGGGAAAGGAAACTAACTAATGGCAGAAACTATAGTATCTATTCAAGGACTCCATAAATATTTTGGAAAAAATGAAGTATTAAAAGGGATTGACCTTGATATTAAACGAGGTGAAGTTGTTGTTATTATTGGACCTTCTGGTTCCGGAAAGTCTACGTTTTTAAGGGCTATGAATCTTTTAGAAATACCGACAAAAGGGACAATTACTTTTGAAGGGATTGATATAACTGATAAGAAAAATGATATTTTCAAAATGCGTGAAAAGATGGGAATGGTTTTCCAGCAATTTAATCTTTTTTCAAATATGCCAGTTTTAGAAAATATCACGCTTTCTCCTATGAAGACAAAAGGGCTTTCAAAAACAGAAGCTGAAAAGAAGGCTTACGTTTTGTTAGAAAAAGTTGGTCTTAAAGATAAGGCGCTCGCCTATCCTTCAAGTCTTTCTGGAGGACAACAACAACGTATTGCTATTGCACGCGGATTGGCGATGGAACCGGATCTTCTTTTATTTGATGAACCGACATCTGCACTTGACCCAGAGATGGTTGGAGAAGTGCTCAATGTTATGCAAGATTTAGCACAATCAGGAATGACTATGGCAATTGTGACTCATGAAATGGGATTTGCACGTGAGGTTGCTGACCGTGTAATTTTCATGGATGGTGGTGTCATCGTTGAAGAAGGCACACCTGAAGAAGTATTCGATCATACAAAGGAAGCACGTACTAAAGATTTCTTGAGTAAAGTTTTATAAAGGTAAAAAGCTGAGAAATATTCTCAGCTTTTTGATATGTTTTAATACTGAAGTGGAAAATTGTGATATTTCACACCAAGCCAAGTATAGATGTCTATATGAGCAATCTTTTTTTAATATTCAGTATTAGGAGATCAGATTATCTTTGTTCCATGAACAATTTGAGTTCCTATTTTTTGACAGAGGTCTTCACAATTATCTTTTGTTACGCCACCACCAATCATGATTTCAATGCGGTTTTGTGCATAGTCAACAAGAGACTTGAGGTGAGTAACATTATCATAAATATTACTCTCATCTGGTGAACCATGTGTTAATATACGGACAAAACCAAGGTCAATGAGAGTGTCAATAGTTTTTTCTTGTTTATCTCTTGGAATACTATCAAATGCCATATGAAAGACAAGTGGCAACCCTCTAGTAGCAGGTAACAACTGTTCAATACCATTTCTATCTAATTCATTGTCTTTAGTCAACAAGCCTAATACAAGATAGTCACTTTCAAGCTCTACTGCTTGTAAGATGTCTTCTTCCATAACTTTTAATTCTAGGTCATTATAGACAAAATTACCACCACGTGGTCGAATCATAGTGGCTAAACTGACTTCTTTATCATGTAGATATTTAGCAGCCTCTTTGATAACACCATATGATGGAGTAGTTCCTCCCTCTGCTAAGTTATCACAAAGCTCTACCCGTGAAACCTGCGGAGCATTTACCTTGTGTAAATCAGTTAAGTTTTCAGCACAAAATTCTTTGATAGTCATTACGTTCTCCATGTTATTCTTTTTTTATTATTATATCATGATTTATTAATGATTTATTTCACAAATCTGTGACAATAATCTTTACAAAATTCAGAAAATTGTGTTATAATTTCTAGTATTATACGGAGGTTTTTTATGACAATTTACAATTTCTCTGCAGGTCCTGCAGTTTTGCCAAAGCCTGTGCTTGAATTAGCACAACGAGAAATGCTTGACTACCAAGGTAGTGGCACCAGTGTTTTAGAAATGTCCCACCGTTCCAAAGAATTTGATGATATTATTAAAAGTGCAGAACGACTTTTACGTGAGTTAATGGCGATTCCTGATAACTACAAAGTGATGTTCTTACAAGGTGGTGCTTCAACACAGTTTACGATGTTACCCCTAAATCTTGCGCAAAATCGCAAGGCATATTATCTAGTCGGCGGTTCTTGGGGGAAAAAAGCTTATACTGAAGCTGTAAAATTGTCCAAAACCATTCCTTTTGACCCTATTTTGTTAGGGTCTTCTGAAGAAACAGTTTACGACCATATTCCTACATTTGATGTCAATACTATTGATCCAGATGCTGCCTATGTTCATTTAACGACAAATAATACTATTGAAGGAACATCTATCTATGATCTTCCAGATACAAATGGTGTTCCTATTGTTGCAGACATGTCTTCAAATATTTTAGCTGTGCGTTATAATGTTGAAGATTTCGCACTTATTTATGCTGGGGCGCAAAAAAATATTGGTCCTGCAGGTGTGACTGTTGTTATTATTCGTGAAGATTTTTTGAACGATGAGCCTATGCTTTCTTCGATGCTTGATTATAGAATCCAAGCAGATTCACAATCACTTTATAATACACCACCAGCGTATAGTATCTATATTTCAAAACTTGTTTTTGAGTGGGTTAAATCACTTGGCGGAGTTGATAAAATGGAAGAAATCAACCGCGAAAAATCAGGACTATTATATGATTTTATCGAAAAATCAGATTTTTATACTAGTCCTGTAAAGAATCCATCAGAACGTTCTGTTGCAAACATCCCTTTTATTACTCCAAGCAAAGAGCTAGACGCAAAATTTGTTGCTGAAGCAACGCCATTAGGATTCAAGAACATAAAAGGACACCGTTCTGTTGGTGGAATGCGTGCAAGTCTTTACAATGCTTTTCCACGTCAAGGGGTTCTTGATTTGCTTGATTTTATGAAGACATTTGAAGCAGAGAACAAATAAGCAAAAATAAATTTTCCTTGCTTTTCTAGTACTTTCTTAGAATTCTTTTGGAGTCAGTAGGGACATTTTACTTAAGAAATCAAGGAGAATAAATAGTGGAAATTAGATTAGCTTTTCCTAATGAAGTGGCACCAGTAATGACAATTATTGCGGACTCGAAAAAACAGATGGCATCTTACGGCAGTGATCAATGGCAAGATGGTTATCCTGATGAAAAATCCATTTTTGATGATATACTCAATGGAAATGGGTATGTTGCTTTGGTTGACGGAGAAATCGTTGCTTACACGGCAGTTATACTTGGTCATGAAGATGCTTACGATGCTATTTATGATGGCAAATGGGAGCATAACAATCAACTTTATGTGACTTTCCACCGTATCGCGATTAACAGTGCTTTTCAAGGGCAGCAAATAGCACAAACTTTCTTACAAGGTTTGATTGAAGGTTACGACGCCCATGATTTTCGTTGCGATACGCATGAAAAGAATCTTGCCATGCAACATATTCTTGAAAAATTAGGCTATGTTTATTGTGGAAAAGTCCCCTTACATGGTGTTCGCCTTGCCTATCAAAAAATAAAAAATAAAAGAGAATCTAGTCTCTACCAAGAAGTTGATGAGGCTAGCCATCATGCTTACTAGATTAGCTACGACAGATGATTTGGAAGTTATCTTACCTATTATCGAAGATGCAAGGAAGCATTTAGCTTCTTCTGGTAGTTTTCAGTGGCAAGGTATCGATGGCTATCCTGATAGTCAAACTATTCTATCAGATATAGAATCTAAACAAGGTTTTGTTGTAGAAGTAGGGGACAATATTGTTGCTTATGTAGCAGTTATTGTTGGGAGAGATTCTAGTTATGATACGATTTATGATGGTCAGTGGAGAAATCCTGATAATGATAATTATGTCACATTTCATCGTATTGCAGTTTCTTCAAACTATAGAGGGCAAAAAATAATTCAGAAAATGCTATCTGAATTAATTGAAAAGAGTGTTTACAGTGACTTTCGCTGTGATACCTCAGCAAAGAATCTATCTATGCAACATATTCTTAAAAAGTTAGGTTATCAAGCGACTGGAAAAGTCGATTACGATGAAGTGACTTGTGTAACTTATCAATTACTAAAATAATAAAGAAAGGGGCTAAGAAAGCTTAGCCTTTGTGAAAAACTGAAATGGCATTTAGCGTTAAAACATTTAATAATATTAACCAAATTGGACTTAAAGAATTGGGAAGTCAGTTCCAAATAGATGGAGATAAAGCAGATAATCCGGATGCTTTTATCATTCGAAGTCAAAATTTGCATGATACGGAGCTTCCTTCAAATTTAAAAGCTATCGCCCGTGCAGGTGCTGGAACTAATAACATTCCAATTGAAGATGCCACTGCTGCTGGGATTGTGGTGTTTAATACGCCAGGTGCAAATGCAAATGCGGTTAAAGAAGCTGTACTTGCTTCCATCTTAATGTCAGCACGTGATTATATTGCTGCTAATGAGTGGGTTAATACTCTTTCAGGTGACGATGTCTCAAAACAAGTTGAAGCTGGTAAAAAACAGTTTGCCGGATCAGAAATATCCCGTAAAACTTTAGGTGTTATTGGACTGGGTGCGATTGGCGGACGTATTGCTAACTATGCACAACGTCTTGGTATGAACGTCTTTGGCTATGATCCTTATGTTTCTATTGAAACAGCTTGGAATATCTCACACCATGTTAAACGTGTAGCAGATATCAAAGAAATTTTTGCAAACTGTGACTATATCACGATTCATGTGCCATTAACAGATACCACACGAAATACTTTTGATAGTGATGCATTTGCTTTGATGCAGAAAGATACTGTTCTTATCAACTTTGCGCGTGCTGAACTTGTTGACAATGCAGCATTATTTGATGCTATTGAAGCTGGAGTGATTAAACGTTATATCACTGATTTTGGTAATGCTGAACTATTGAATAAAGATAAAATTACGGTTCTTCCACACGTTGGCGGTTCTACTGAAGAAGCAGAGTTGAACTGTGCTATTATGGCTGGAAAAACAATTCGTAGTTTCTTAGAAACAGGTCAAATAACGAACTCAGTGAACTTTCCAAATGTTCACCAAGTTCTTACAGCACCTTATCGTATTACTTTGATTAATAAAAATGTACCAAACATTGTTGCAAATATCTCTACTGCGGTTTCAGATTTAGGTATTAATATTGATAATATTATTAATCGTTCAAATGGTGATTTTGCTTATACACTTCTTGATTTGGATGAAGCTGATCAGTCTAAAATTGATAAATTGGTTGAAAAATTTGAAGAGAGTGAAAATATTATTCGTGTTCGCTTAATTACAAATGACTAGTTATGATTTTGAATAATCTGAGTTGAGACTAATACTCTCAGCTCTTTTTTGTTATAATGTAAAAAGAGAGCACTACGATGGAGACACGAACTGAAAGCCTTCCAAGACTCTTGAAAAAAGAGAAATGGTAAGAGTATTAGAAGACAACGATTCATCAGGTTTCTTGTTTTGACAGGAGTTTTTCAGATGACATATAAGGAGGGCACTATGTTATATCATACTATTTATCAATCACCTTTAGGCAATATATCCCTATTAGCAGATGATGGGGGTTTATTAGGTGCATGGTTTCTGGAACAAAAATACTTCGAGAGAGGCTATGAAGGAGCCGAGAGAAGTGAACAATCTAGTGTTATCTTAGACTCTACAGAGATGTGGTTAGATGAGTATTTTAGTGGTAAAAATCCTGAAATTCCAGATTTTTTAGCAGCACAAGGGAGTCAATTTCAAAAAAATGTTTGGGGTATTTTACAAGAAATCCCTCAAGGTCAAACCATATCTTACGGACAAATTGCTGATAAGCTAAACTGTAAGTCTGCCCAAGCTGTTGGTGGTGCGGTCGGACGAAACCCTTTGAGTATTTTTGTTCCTTGTCATCGAGTGTTAGGAAGTCAGGGGCAGTTGAGTGGTTACGCAGGTGGCTTGGATAAGAAAATCTATTTACTTGACCATGAAGGCGTGACTAATTATATCAACTAGCAATACTGATCAAAAAGTAACCTTTTAAAGATATTAGAGAAGCTAGGAGGAGAAATAACAGATGTTAGAATTTTACCAGTACCCTAAATGTACAACTTGTAAACGAGCAAAAGCAGAACTGGAATCTTTAGTGACTGATTTTGTGGCAATAGACATTAAAGCGACACCACCAAAAGCCGAAACTATCAAGTATTGGATGGAAAACTCAGATTACTCTATCAAAAATTTCTTCAATACAAGTGGTCTATCTTATCGTGCTCTTGAGTTAAAGGATAAAGTTGAAAAGCTTACAGTTGATGAAGCGGCACAGCTGCTGTCAACGGATGGCATGCTGATAAAACGTCCCATTTTGATTAAAGATGGGAAACTTTTACAAATTGGGTATCGAACTGAATTTGGGGCATTACAGTTGAAGGATTAGAACTCAGTTGAGACCAGTGGTATTTGTCAGTGCATTTTAAAACTAGTATATGCACGAAATTTTTAAAAAGACATAAAAAGGAACTTCAATTATTGAAATTCCTTTTCTTTTCTTTTTTATTGAGTTATTTCAGCATTTATTTGCCACATCATGCCAAATTTATCAATAAGATTGGCATAGGCTGGACTCCAAAATGTTTCTTGAAGTTCCATAAGAATGGTCTGAGCATCTTTAGATAATTTGTCGTAAAGGTCTTTTGCAGTTTCAACACTGTCAACAATGAGGGCAGCTGTCATATTTCCACCTGCTTTGTAGTCAAAGTCGGGATTTTCATCAGAAATTTGAAGTCGGATGCCATTGATATCAAGCTGAGCATTCATGACGAGATGTTCATATTCTTTAGGGCAATCTGGAACGCCATCTTTCCAGAACATCAAGTTGGTAATAGTGGCATCAAAAGCATCTTTGTAAAACTCTACAGCTTGTGCGCCATTTCCATCAGTTACTAAGTAAGTATTAATTGCAGTAATCATAATGTCTCCTTATTTTTTAGTGATTGCGATATAGTTGCCTTCATTGTCGGAAAAAGTAAAGTGAGTCATTCCTTGAAATTCCATAATTGGATTCGTTTGGACACCTGCAGAAGTTAATCGATCATACTCTACCTCAAGGTCATCTGTCTCGAAAAGAAGTGATGGGAAGCCGACATTCATGCCAGGGGTATTTTTGAGTACCCAGTTTTTATCATGTATGCCAAATTTTGTTTCTGAATCTGTGTTAGGAGCAATTTCGTAAGAAACAACTTCTCCATAGTCAGCAGTTTCTAAGGTAACAAAGCCCATTTTTTGTGTCCAGAATTCGATAGCTGCTTTTGTATCTTCTACATAAAGCATAGTTGTAGATTTAGTAATCATAACTTCTCCAATCTTATGTCTTCTTTATAATCATTATAGCTTTCCTGAGCCAAGTAGGCAAAGAATTTGTCTATGAAAACAGCATATAGTTGCTACTTTATCCTTGAGCAAGAAGCTCCTCCAACAAGCTTTGAAAATCTCTGACGATTTGTCGGTGGTTATCTTTGCGACTGATGAGTGAGCAAGCAATACCTTTGGAATCTCTGAATGGAATCCATTTAAAATTTGGCATTATCCTTGAGAAATCCTGGAACTAAGCAGACGCCACGACCAGATAAGATATTAGTCAGAGTGGATGCATGATTGGGACTATTAATAGTCCTGACTTGATTTTCACCGATGACTCTCTTTTGAGCTTCTCGAAGCTGGCTTGGACCATTCTACAAATCAATTTCTAAGAGAATTGGCGCGTGGTCTTGGCGCTCACCTGAATCAATCATTTTTGATTGCGTAATTTTATCAGCAACACGATTAGATGTCAACCAATAATCAATTCTCCAGCCAGAATTATTTATCTTGCTTGTCTTACTGCGCTGTGCCCACCAAGAGTAGACATTTGGAATATCGCCATGGATATAACGAAAACTGTCTGTAAAACTATTGCTGAGCAGATTTGTAAAACCATCACGTTCCTCATCGGTAAACCCAGCTGACTGTTTGTTACTTTTTGGATGTGCTAAATCGATTTCTTGATGAGCAACGTTGTAATCACCTGTAGCAAGCACTGGTTTTTGCTTATCTAGTTCGGAGAGATATTGTGCATACTTTTGATCCCAGATTTGTCGTTCTGGCAAACGTTTAAGGCCATCGCCAGCATTTGGTGTGTAGACTTGAGTGACAAAAAACTGTTCAAATTCAAGAGTGATAATGCGTCCTTCAGAGTCCATAGTGCTGGGTGCACCAATCTCAGGAAAAGTGATGATAGGATTTAAAGAAACTTTATAGAGAAACATGGTGCCAGCGTAGCCCTTTCGAGCAGGCTCAACAGAAGAACGCCAACTGATTTTATAATCAGGAAAATATTCCCCCAAAATCTCCAAGTGTTTTTTTGTAGGACCTTTTGCAGAAAGCTTTGTTTCTTGTAGAGCAATGATGTCCGCATCTTTACTGACAAGTGTGTCGATGACAGCTCGTGACAATAGCGCACGATTAGAATCGCTGGTTAATGCGGCATTAAGTGAATCAATATTCCATGAGATAAGTTTCATAAGTAGGTTTCTTTCTAGTTTATTTCCTCTATTTTATCAAAAAAAATGCTCTCAAGCGAATTTGGTGTCTCTATGAAACTATTTAGATTTTTTTCTAAATAGTTATTGAAACTCCTTATAAAAGTGATATAATACATTTAGATAGAATTCTAAATAGCTAATCAAAGGAGGATAGATATGAGCTTTGCAGAAACGTTTAAAGCCTTATCAGATCCGGTTAGGCGCGAAATACTGGATTTGTTAAAAAACAATCAGCGTTTATCGGCTGGAGAGATTGCAAGTCAATTTCAAATGACAGCAGCAACAATTTCTTATCATTTGAAGATTTTGAAGACAGCAGACCTTGTTTTTGAAACTCGAGAGAAGAACTACATCTATTACGAACTCAGCACTTCTGTACTTGAAGATATCATGGTTTGGTTGGTTGAGTTAAAGGGAGAGGAATCTCATGAAGAAGATAAATAAAAAATTGCTATTTATAACCTCGTTGGTGACATTATTACCAGTATTTATTGGTTTATTGTTCTGGTCATATTTTCCAAATGAATTACCGATACACTTCAATCTGTCTGGGCAAGCAGATAACTACGGAAGTAAATTCTTTTCACTCATTATTTTGCCTTTTATGCTATTAGGTGTGCATCTACTGTGTGTCTTTGTCACAACTAAAGACCCTAAGTCATTAAATATTGGGCGAAAAGTTTCTTCTCTGATTTACTGGCTTATCCCAATAATCTCTTGTATCGAAATGCTAGCCATTTATCTTCCTGCTTTGAAGATAATTAGTCCTAATATTATTTTTATGAATCTCATCTTAGGTCTTATTTTCATAGTAGTGGGTAATTATCTTCCAAAAGTTAAACAGAATTATACAGTGGGTATTAAGCTACCTTGGACCTTAAATAACGAGGAGAACTGGAACAAAACTCACCGTTTAGCCGGAAAATTATGGGTAGTTGGAGGCATCATCATCCTCTTGGATGGATTGTTTGGTGTTACTGGGGAATATTTAACATTTGGGGTATTAGCAATCATTATCATTATTCCTATCATTTATTCCTATCGCCTTAGTCAGAGATAGTGAGATAGAAAATTAAGTGTGATTCCAAGATACTTGAAAATAACAAGGTGATGAATTGAATGTCATCACCTTTTCATATTCTAAACTAGTTTTGCTATAATGAGGATAAGGAGAGCTAGAAATTATTATGAAAATTAGAGAGAAATATACCTGTCCACTAGAAATGACTCATGATATTATTAAAGGAAAATGGAAGCCTATTATTTTATGGCAGTTAAACAAGTATGGTGTCTGTTCATTATCTCAGCTAAAAAATGACATAAACGGAATTAGTGAAAAGATGCTTTTGGAACAGTTGAAAGACTTGATAAGTTATAAAATCATTGGAAAGACAAGTTTTCGAGGGTATCCATTAAAGGTAGAATATTATCTAAAAAAACGTGGGAAAAAGTTATTTGAAGTCTTAACTATTATGCAGGAAGTTGGAATGGAAATATTAGAAGATAAATAAGCTATACTGACAAAAAAGTGGGTAATTCACCTAAGTCTTTTCCTATGTTATCCTATTAATGAAAGGTGATATGTCATTATGAAAAATGAAAACGCAATAGAGACGTTGATAAACGCGAAGAAGATTTGTTTCTTGTCATCTGTAAATCATGAAGGGTTTCCTGTCACAAGAGCCATGCTTAAACCTATCGAAATGGAAAACGGTATTTTCTATTTACACACAAATACCTCTTCGAATAAAGTTCAAGAGTTTCTTAATAACTCCAAAGCCTGTATATATTTCTGCGATGATCAAAGCTTTCAAGGAGTCACTCTTCTTGGAAACATGGAAGTTATGAGTAATAATGTTGACAAACAAAAATTTTGGAAAGATGAGTATAGTGTTTATTATTCAAAAGGTGAAGGGCTATCTGATTTTACCGTTTTAAAATTCAGTCTACTCAGTGGAAAGTATTATCATGATTTTGAAGTAGAGGAATTATAAAGGTGAATTATTCTGCATGATATTTTACAAATCCACTCCTAAAAATGTGCCGATATCATGCTGGAGCTCATGTTTATACAGTCTTTATGATATAATTATAGTAGTGTAAGTAAACGTTTTAGGAGACCGTGGAATGAATAAAAAAGTATTTAGGATTCTTTTTGTCATCAGTATCATTATTATGGTGATAACATATTGGTTTTTTTTGCCACCACTCAATATTTTCAGCTTAAAATTTTGGTTTTTTGCTTTAGAAGGCTTGATTCTACTCTTCATTTGTACTCTATTATCAAATTCTGATGATTTAGCCAATAAAGTATCGGGAAATAGTAGCAAAAGAAAAGATGTTTCCAATCAATCTGGTCTAGGAATTACTGGAAAACTATTATTATGTATCGTAATTATTTCGCTAGTGCTTATCGGTTTTTCAATGTTTAATACGCGGATTTTTCGTGCTAAAGGTTATGCAAATGTCATTAAGGTAACAGAGGCCGACTTTTCTAAAGATTTCCCTGAGACCGATATTTCAACTTTGGCATTATTGGATAGAGCGTCAGCTAAAAAAATTGGTAATACATACTTAGGGACTATTGATAAAGTTTCTCAGTTTGGTATTTCAAGTGATTATCGACAAATAACGATAGGTAAGCAACCATTTCGTGTCTCACCACTTGAATATAAAAGCATTTGGAAATGGTTATCTAATCGCAAAGAAGGTATTGGCTACTATCTAAAAGTCAATCAAACAACAGGTAAAGCCCAGCTGGTGAAACTTGATAAGGCCATGCATTATTCAAATTCTGAGTATGCTTTTAATGACACTCTTCGTCATTTGCGTTTTAAATACCCTGCAACCATTTTTTCAGACCCCTCATTTGAAGTGGATGATGAAGGAAATCCCTATTACATAGCGACGACTTATAGACCAAAATTTGGTTTGTCATCACAAGATCCAACAGGGATAATTCTGTTAGATGCTGTAACAGGTTCGACAAAGAGATATGCTCTCAAGGATATCCCCGAATGGGTAGACCGTGTTTATTCGGCAAGTAATGTATTAACTCGTGTCAATGATTATTACACTTATAAAGATGGCTTCTGGAATACAGTTTTCAGTCAAACGGGTGTCAAAGAGACTACCGATAGTTATAACTATATTACCATTGGTTCAGATATTTATCTTTATACTGGAATCACTTCGGCAACAGCTGATTCCTCGAATCTTGGTTTTATTTTGGTTAATATGCGAACACGCCAAGTGACCAATTATAAACTAGCATCTGCAACTGAATCTGCAGCTCAAGAATCTGCAGAAGGAGAAGTTCAGGAAAAGAATTATACTGCCACGGCACCTACTTTGGTCAAATTAAACAACAAAGCTTACTACTTGGTTTCTCTAAAGGATAAAGCGGGCTTGGTTAAATCTTATGCCATTGTTGATGCCGAAGATTACCAGCAAGTAACGGTTGATAATAATATCGAAACACTTATTTCTCAGTTCACTGATTCAGACACATCAGGTCTTTCAGGAGCATCTAGTGCATCATCAGGTGGAGAAACAAAAGAAATTAAACTCATTACAGGAGTTGTTGACCAGTTAGCAAGTCAGATGATTTCAGGTTCAACTGTCTATTATATTTCATCTTCAGGTGAGATTTATAAAGTCAAAGCGGGTGAGAACACCACAGATCAATTACCTTTCCTAGCAGTTGGAAACAGTTTTAAAGGAGAGTTAGAAGAAGATAATTACCTTAAGAATTTTGAAATTACTAGTACATCGAATAATTAAAAAAGAAACCAGTTTCGAAAATATTCGAGCTGGTTTTTACCTTAACAACTGTAAGTAATAATTTGTCAACTGTGTAGTACTGACATCATCTTTGATATGTAGCCACCAGTTTAGGACGCTGATAAAAGTTTCAGAAATATATTGTGTGATTAATGAATTAGGCAGAGCGGAGTCTTGAAAATATATCGGTGCTAGTAGAGGAACGAGATTTTTATCAAGCTCCTCTTTTAGGCTACGCAAAAAATAGTCGTCTTCTAAGTGGTAGAGAGTTGTTATCTTTTCTTCATTTTCTTTAAAATGTTGAAATAGATGTGCAATGCGGTGCTCAAGTTTTTCAACAGTGCTTATTTCATCTGGCTGATGTTCAAAGAATGAAGAGGTGATAAATACATGCTCAAAAAGATGGTGACAAACTGCTGTCAATAAGTCATCTTTACTAGAGAAATGGCTATAAAAAGTTGACCGTCCAATGTTGGCTTCGTTAGTCAGCTCACCAATTCGAATTTTTTGAAATGATTTTTTAGACAATAGACTGAAGAAAGCTTTAAAGATGGCTTCCTGTGTTTTTTCTTCTTGTCGATTCAATCCTTACTCCTTATGTTTGTAGACATTATTTAAATTTTGTTCATTTTAATACATTATAAACTATTTGTCTATGGGATTAAAGCTATTTTTTTAAGATAATAAGAGCTATCAAAGGAAGATATGAAGTAAAAAGATGACAAAAACATTAAATAAGGCCATTCTAGATTTGGCAATTCCAGCTACTATTGAAAACATTTTACAAACCTTAGTTGGTTTTATTGATACATTAATGATTGCTCAACTGGGTTTGACCGCAGTGACGGCAGTAGGCGTCTCAAATACCATTTTAAATGTTTATTTGGCAGTCTATATTGCTATTGGTGTTGGGTGTTCTGCGCTTGTATCTCGTAATATTGGTGGTAAAGATGCTATCGCAGCAAAAAAAGTTGCGGTTCAATCTCTCTATCTGGGTGTGTTAGTCAGTGTTGTTTTAGGAGTGATTTCTATATTATTTGGACCATACTTATTGCAGTGGATGGGACTTTCAAGCAATGAATTGTCAGCAGCAAAACCCTATTTTTATCTTGTTGGTGGTTTGACGTGTTTGAACAGTTTGATGACTATTTTGGCTAGTATCATTCGTGCTACTGGTGATACAAGGTCTCCAATGACTATATCTGCTATTACTAATGTTGCAAATATTAGTGTTGATTATTTTTTAATTTTTGGTATTGGCTCATTTTCAGGATTAGGCATTTTAGGAACTGCTATTGGAACTGTTTTGGCAAGACTTCTAGGGAGCATTCTTCTCTTTCAAAGATTACAAAAATCTACCTTATCTCTTACTAGGAAAGATTTTGTGTACAAATTAAATGATAAAGAATTAATTTCGCTAACGATTCCTGCAACAGCAGAGAGACTGGTTATGCGTTTAGGTCAAGTTGTTTATATGAGTTTAATTGTAGCCATTAGCAGTAAAACTTATGCTAGTCATAATATTGCCGGCTCTATAGAATCATTTGTTTATATGCCAGCATATGGATTAGCAACAGCGGCAGCCGTTCTGATAGGTATGGCAAAAGGTGAGAAAAATTATGGGAAAATCCGCCAAATTGCCTTTAAATCTTCTCTTTATGGTGTCTTATGTTTAGGATTTTTTGGTATCTTTTTATTCCTTGGTGGTGGCTATTTCGCTAGTTTTTTTACCTCTGATTATTCGGCCATCCAACAAGTCAGCATTGCTTTGAAGATTGATGGTTTTATTCAACCAGTTTTAGCGATTAGCCTGATTTTAGCTGGAGCACTTCAAGGAATGGGAGATACGAAAACACCTTTATATAGTACAATAATTGGTATGTGGGGAATTCGTGTGATTGGCGTCTATGTTTTGGGGATTCAATTGGGATTTGGAATTGCAGGTGTTTGGCTATCAATTCTGATTGATTTAAGTGTTCGTGCTCTCTTTCTTTCTTATCGGTTTAACAAAATCAGTAAAATTGAACAAAACTTCACCTAGACTTTTTCTTGGGAAGTTTTTTATTTGAATGACGTTTTTAAGCTGATTAGCTCCACTTTATTGTGATTAAAAAACAGAGATTGCGTTATAATAATAAAGAAAAGTATTGGATAAAAGAGGTGCATAATATGTATATTGAAAAGTTAAAATATTATATCGATTTATATGATTGTCGCAGTTTTACAGAAACTGCCAAGAAGAATTTCATTTCTCAAGCTTCAATCAGCCAATATATTACCTCTCTTGAAAAAGAATTTCAAGTGCAGTTATTTGACCGTAAAATCACACCAATAAAACCAACCAAGGCAGGAGAGAAATTTTATCAGGAATCCTTATTACTTTGGAAACAATATGAGAATATGCAAAGTCAAATGAAACGGTCAAATCAAGCCACTTTTCCTGTGCTCAGATTGGCTTATACTTCGATCTTTGATTTGCAGTTACTCCTTCCCTTTGTTCTTAAAATCAAAGAAACTAATGAAAAAATGTCTATTCAGCTTGAAAAAGTTGCTTGCAGAGATATTGAGAATTATATTGAGAGACAGATTTGTGATATTGGGCTGTCATTTTCAGAGGAATTTACAAACCCAGATTTTGAAAAAATAATTGTGAAGTCTGGTTGCTATCAGGCGCTAGTAGGGAAGAACCACCCACTCTTTGCTCAGGATGAAATTACGGTTGAAGAATTGTATCAATACCCACTCTTGATGCTGAGTGAGGAAAGTATGGGGGAAAGTTTTGAGATTATGCGTAAGCGGTCTTTAGCGGATGGTTTCACCCCTCAAATTGAGCGGACTGTTGATGATTTTGAAGTTGGTTTTTTCTATATTTTAACTGATAATTTGCTAGGTTTTGTGACAAGTGATTATCATAACGAACTGTTTAAAAACGACCTACGCGCCATTCCTATTAGTGATAGTAAGCATATTTATCAACTCATTCTTGCCTATCTAACGACAAATCAAAATCCTGCCCTAAGCCATTTCTTGGAACTACTAGAAATTTATTTATCAGAAAATCAAATAGGTCATTTGAATTCTTAATTGGATTTGTGATAAGAATCACATTATAATGGAAGTATCTTAAGAATAAGAGGAAAAATAAGATGACAAAATATCTTTTAACAGGTGTCGATGGGAATTTAGGTGGCATGGCGGCAGATTTCTTATTAGGTTTGACTGCTAAGGAAAATCTGATTTTTGGAGGCTATAGTGAGGCTGCATTGGCAAAATATGCTGAGCAAGGTGTTGAAACACGTCAAATGAATTTCAACCATGCTGATGGCTTAGCTGAAAAATTTGAAGGAGCAGATGTGCTTGCGTTGATTTCTATGCCATTTGTAGGTGCTAAACGTCAAGCTGCTCAAAAAAATGTCGTTGACGCAGCAAAGAAAGCTGGTGTTAAAAAAATCATTTATACATCTTTGGTGAACGCTGCTGACCCAACAAACCCAAGTATTGAAAAAATTGACCATGCTTTTACTGAAAAATATATTGAAGAATCTGGTTTAGATTACATCTTTTTACGTAATTCTCAATATGCGGAAGCTATGGTTGCAAACTATTTCACTTTTGTTCATGCTGGCGCTCCATTATCAAACAGCCAAGGTGATGGAAAAATGGCATATATATCTAGAAAAGACTGCGCTAAAGCTGTTGCTCATGCCTTACTTGCGGATAATTTGCATCACTCCATTCAAAATATTAATGGTGCTGAATTGATGACTATGGCGGAGTTTGTTGCAATTGGTAATCAAGTAACTGGAAATGATATTGTCTATAAAGCCATTTCAGATGACGAAAATTATGCTATTTTTGATGCGATGGGAGTGCCTCGTACGACTGATGGTGTCTTCAAGAAAGACTCAGAAGCGCCATTTTCTTCAGAAGGAATGGTCACTTTTGCTCAAGCTATTCGAGAAGGAAAGATGGCTAATTTCACAGATGATTTTGAAAAATTGACTGGGGACAAGCCTTTAACTGTCACTTATATGTTTGAACACAGTGATGATTTTCAAATAGGAGAACGTCATTCGCAGGATAGTTAAGTGAGAATTTTATGTTTTTGCTATAAAATACAGTTTAAGAAAACAAAAAAGTATGTAATAGACATGCTTTTTTTGGTATAATTAAGTGTTTATATTATCAACTACAGAACTCATCTGTTCTGATTTGAAAGGAATTTAGAATGACGGACAAGAAAACATTTTACATTACAACACCAATTTATTACCCATCAGGGAAATTGCATATTGGTTCAGCATACACAACCATTGCTTGTGATGTATTGGCACGCTACAAACGCATGATGAACTATGATGTTTATTATTTAACTGGACTTGATGAACATGGTCAAAAAATCCAACAAAAAGCTGAAGAGGCTGGAATCACACCACAATCATACGTTGACGAAATGGCAAAAGGTG
>CAZPYI010000015.1:0-24933 GCA_964590305.1 uncultured Streptococcus sp. | reverse complement strand
TGTCCTTGATTGACTCTGGCCAATCTAATTCTTCTAAGTCATTCAGCAAGCGTTCTGCATAAGCAGTTATTTTCAACATCCATTGACGCATAGGTTTGCGAACAACTGGATAACCACCACGTTCCGAAGTCCCATCTGGTAAAACTTCCTCGTTAGCGATAGCAGTTCCTAACTCTTCAACCCAGTTAACTGCCACTTTCGCTTCATAAGCAAGTCCTTCTTCAAATAATTTGGTAAAAATCCACTGTGTCCATTTATAATAATTGGGGTCAGTCGTATTGATTTCACGATCCCAGTCATATGAAAAACCAAGAGAATTGATTTGACGTTTAAAAGTCTCAATATTTTTTGCAGTGAATTCAGCAGGGTCATTTCCTGTATCCATGGCGTATTGCTCTGCTGGCAAGCCAAAAGCATCCCAACCCATTGGATGAAGGACATTATAACCTTGCGCACGTTTATAACGACTGAGAATATCTGTTGCTGTATAGCCTTCTGGGTGTCCGACATGAAGACCAGCTCCTGAAGGATATGGAAACATGTCAAGTGCATAGTATTTTGGTTTATCTTTGTCTGTACCAGTTTTAAAAGTATGATGATCAGCCCAATAAGTCTGCCATTTTTTCTCAATTTCTTTGTGATTATAGAAAGTCATAATTCCTCCGAATGCCAGTAATTTATGAGTATTGGCAAAATATAGTCTTCTTATTATAGCATTTTTATGCGGAAAAAAAAGAGGAAAACAATATAAAGCACTTGCTTATAGCCTTACTGACTGTTGATTTCATATGTTATAATGAATAAAAATAGATAAGGAGATTATATGAGAGAAAAAATATTTAATATCATTGAACCGACATCAAAGGTGACCACTGTTGAAAAAATTTATGATATTTTTATGCTTATCGTAATAAGTGCTAGTTTGCTTCCCTTGACGAGCAGACAACAGACACCTCTGTATTTCTGGATTGAAATCCTAACAACCTCTATTTTCATTATTGATTACCTCTTAAGACTTTTAACCGCAGATTACAAGTTACAACAAGGTAAAATATCTTTTATAAAATACCCTTTCACCTTTCTTGCTTTAGCTGATTTGTTTTGTATTCTCCCTTCTTTATTTCTGTGGAATAATAGCTTTAAACTATTAAAAGTTCTCCGAATGTTTCGAACCATACGTGTCTTTAAGTTTTTCCGATACTCTAAAAATATTAATCTCCTAATCAGTGTTCTCAAAAATCAAGCCAGTTCTTTGCTAATCGTTGGTGCTCTCGCCGTTGGCTATATCATCATCTCCGCTCTGGTTATCTTCAATGTAGAGCCTGAAACGTTCAAAAGTTTTTTTGAAGCTGTCTATTGGGCAACTATCTCTTTAACAACTATTGGCTACGGAGACATCTATGCTGTCTCAACCATTGGAAAAATAATTACCATGATTTCAGCAATTCTTGGGATTGCTATCGTGGCCTTACCTGCAGGAATTATCACAGCAGGTTATATGAAAGAAATAAAAAATGACTAGAATAATTCTAGCCATTGTACCTTATAATTCTGCAATTTGATGCAATTCAAGTTCAGCTTGAGTCTCTGAACCAAACATATTAATCATAATCTTAACTTTATTATTATCAATTTCGACAACACGACCTTCTTGCCCGATGAAAGCACCATCAACAATCTGAACCACGTCACCTTCTTTAATATTGGTGTCAAAGACATCAACTGTTTGACCCATTGAGATAAGAATTGAGCGAATCTCATCTTCCAAAAGTGGTGTTGGTTTAGAACGATTCCCGTGAGAACCCACAAATCCAGTAACATTTGGTGTGTTCCGTACAACAAACCAAGCTTCATCTGTCATAACCATCTCAACCAGTACATAACCTGGGAAACGGTTTTCTTCCACTTCCTTGGCCTTACCATTTTTCTCAACATTAACCGTTTGTGTTGGAATCTCCACACGTAAGATATTGTCAAGCATGTTATAAGTTTGAGCGCGTTGTAAAAGATTTTCTTTTACCTTGTTTTCATAACCTGAATAAGTCTGTAAAACAAACCAACCCTTGTCAAATGAATCAATCATTATTTTCCTCCATTATAAAAAAGCCTTACTGGCTTTCACTGATTTCTTACCCTCATTATAATGAAATCAGCCTCAGCTGTCAACGAATTTCCTTTTTAAACAAGATAAAAAGTCACAGCCCAAACTGTGACTTGATTTTTTAAAAACGATTGATGAGTTCTAAAATCCCTATTGAGAGTAATTTATCAAAAATGAAAATGATAACGACAAAGAAAAAGGTATATTCCAGAATAGAGATATAATCTTTCCAACGTTGTTGACGATCTGGCCAAGATGTCTCTTTTAAAATCGTAAAAATGCCTCTAATGAACGCCACAGGTTTCTCCTCTTACTATTTCTTTACTTCAAACTTTTTAGTAATACCAAACATATTGCATAGCTTTTGCTCTATTTTCGCCGATTCTAAAAATCTAACGTGTTTCTTTATGTAAGGTGTATTTTTTACAATGTTTACAATATTTATTGACTTCTAGTCGTGTCGGTTTAGGCGTGCTACTGACTCCAATAGAGTAGTTTCTGCTTCCGCATTCCGTACATGCTAGGCTTGCTTTCTTCTGTGCCATAACGCCTCCGTAAATTTTATTCTAACATGATTTTTATCTTATGGCAAGTCAATTTATCTGGCTATTAAACCAATTTGAGATATTATCCCATGTATCTTTGATAGCTTGGCCAATTGATTCTCCCGCAGATTGAGCTGATTCTTGCACTTTATCTAGAATTCCTCCTGAACTGGAACTGCTTGTTTCTGTCGTTGTATCTTCTGCATTATAAGTTAAGGCGTAACCATTTTGACTATATGCGTTCTCAACGGTAAATTCCGTTCCGATGGTATAGGGAAGAACACTGCTGGCAACAGCACTAAAAATAGTTGAAGCTGTCCCTGAACTGGCATCTGTCAAGTAATGGTTCTCATCCGTTGAATCGTATCCAATCCATTGTGCAATAACAACATCTGGCGTATAGCCAATAACCCACTGGTCACTGGTCAGGTCAGCATTGAAATCGGCTTCTACTGTACCAGTCTTTCCAGCCAAAGTATAGCCATAAGCATTAGCATTGACAGCTGAACCATTTGAATACGTTCCTAGCATCATACTGGTCATTTTATCAGAAACAGACTGACTAATGACACGTGATGATTTTTCTTTAAAGCTGGCAACTACAGCACCACTTGCATTTTCAATGCGAGTTATCAAGTGAGCAGTTGGCCTAACCCCGCCATTTGCAAAAGTCGCATAGGCTTGTGCCATTTTAAGTGGACTCGTTGTGACACCACCACCCAGAGCAATACCCAATTCTTCCTTGACACTATCCAGATTCAGTCCAAATTTCTTCCCATAACTAATCCCTTTACTGATGCCAATCTGATCCATCAAGTAAACTGCAGGAATATTGTAAGAATTTGCCAATGCTTGATACATAGGAACATCTTCTGTTTCAATACCAGCATAGTTATTTGGTGCATAGCCATTATAATCTTGAACAGTGTTTGGTAAGGTATCTGTAATCGACCAACCAGCAGCAATAGCAGGCGAATAGACAACTAAAGGCTTGATAGTAGAACCCGGACTTCGAGCAGACTGTGTTGCATAATTAAAACTCCGAAAAGCTGCTGATGTGGAGCTTACGCGACCCACTAGACCTCTTACCGCTCCTGTTTTTGGATCCATTGCAACACTAGCCCCTTGAGCACTTTCACCATCATAATCTGATACTGGAAAATAGGCTGTATTATCAAAAACGGCTTGCATATTAGCTTGGTAATTCTGATCTAATTCCGTATAAATTTTGTAACCATTATTGACAATATCATCTTCGGATAATCCATAAGTGTCTGTTGCCTCTTGGATAACAGCATCAAAATAAGAAGCATACTGATAATCATCTGAATTCCCAGTATATGTATCATTAAGTTCACTCGCGATGTCTACTTCGGAAGCGGCATCTGCCTCTTCCTGTGTAATTTTTCCTGCATCAACCATAACCTGTAAAATCGTATTGCGACGATTGGTTGCATTTTCTATTGAGTAATAAGGGTTATAAATTTCAGGTCCTTTAAGCATACCTGCTAGGATAGCTGATTGGTCAATAGTCAGATTGGCTGCGCTAGTCCCAAAATACTTCTGACTGGCATCTTCAATACCCCAAACACTATTCCCAAAATAAGCATTGTTAAGGTACATGGCTAAAATGTCATCTTTAGTATATTTTTTGGTTAACTCCAAGGCAAGAAAGAACTCTTTTGCTTTCCGAGTAATCGTCTGCTCTTGTGTTAAATAAGCATTTTTTGCCAATTGCTGTGTAATTGTGGAACCGCCGCCAAACCTTCCCATCGAGACTGTTGCTAAAATAAAACGGAGATAGTTGACACCACTATTTTCATAGAAACTACGGTCTTCGGTAGCGATAACAGCATTTTCCATATTATCACTTATGGCATCTAAGTCAACATAAGACCCTTTCTGTCCAGAGAGTGTCCCAACCTGATCTTCATTCTGATCATAGATGACTGTCGTTGCTTTGAGAGCATCCTGCAAATCCGAGACATTGGTAGACTTGGCAACATAAAAAAGATAAGAACCTACGGCCAAAACACCAACTCCCGAAATAATAAGTAGAATTTTCCCAATATGATAACGACGCCAGAAACGGCGGATAGGATTTTGCGGAGAAGGAATAAACCTTGCTATTTTTTGCATCCAAATCGGACGGGGTTTCCCTTTTTTTTGGTAAGCACGACTCCGTTGATAAGCACTCTCCGCTGGTTCATCTGGTTTATTATTATCTTCTCTAATGATTTCTTTTGTTTCTTGATCTGAAAAATCGTCTCTCGCATTGAAATCGTCTCTTCCCACTTGCTTATGATGATTTTCTTTTTTAAACTTGGAAAAAAATCTTTCCTTTATGGTCTTAATTATTTTCATAATCTCATTATAGCAATTTCTCGAAAAATCGTCAGAGATTAAGCTATTCCTATCACTTACGCTTGTACTATTCTTTATTTAGAATAATGTGTTACAATGAATTCATGTAATGATATAAGCAAAATATATTTGACTAAGGAAGGATATTATCATGAATAAAGAATTTGAAGCATTTAAAAAGACCCTCTCAGCAGAAAGTCTAAAAGATATTTACAATGAAACAAAAATTGAGGTTGCCGACGATTATTTAGAAGGAACAGAAGCTTTCTCACTAGCTATAGCAACGCAAATGGCAGTGAATTTGTTAGAAAAATACCATGCTTGGCTGGAAGAAAAATAAAATTACTTTCTTTGAAATCAACTTTTATAAAAAAGACGATCCTATGTGGGGATTGTCTTTTTCTAAGCTAAAAATTCTCATCTTTCTTTCAATCCCATCAACATACAGAAACAAGAATTAACTCCCTAGTTCAATCATCTTGTCAATAGATTCTTGTGCACCTCTTATAACATCCTCTTCTAGAAAAATCTCTTCCCCTGCTTGTCCAAGCAAGCAATTATAAACATCTGCTAAAGTTGTCACTTTCATATTGTGACAAACACACTCTCTAGATAAGAGATAGAATTGTTTTTCTGGGCACTCAAATTGTAAATGCTGAACAATACTGCTTTCAGTTCCAATAATAAACTCTTTTTCAGAACTCCTTTTTGCATAGTTCATGATTTCGGTAGTACTACCTGCAAAATCTGCTAGTTCTGTTACTTCTTTGAGACATTCTGGATGCACTAACAACTGAGCATCTGGATACAAACGTCTAGCTTCTTCAACATCACGCTTTCGCATACGCATATGAGTTGGACAACCACCTTTAAAAAATTCGAAATGCTTGTCGGGACACTGCTGAGCAACCCATTCTCCTAAATTACGATCAGGTACAAATAAAATATTTTTACTGTCAATATTATTAATAATTTTGACAGCCGAAGAAGATGTCACACAGACATCAACCATTGTTTTAAGTTCAGACGTCGTGTTAATATAGGCGACGACTGTATAATCTTGGTGCTTGTCCCGTAACCAGCTCATGATTTTCTTATCGATCTGCTGAGCCATGGGACAGCCAGCTAAAGGATTTGCCAAAATGGAGCGTTTCTCTGGGGAAAGAACTTTCACTGTTTCTGCCATGAAACGGACACCACACATGATTATGGTTTTCTGAGGTACTTTTGATGCGTAGACACTTAGTGCGTAAGAATCACCAACAAAATCCGCGACCTCCCAGATATCCTGGCTCTGATAAGCATGAGCTAATACACAGATATCTTTTTCCTTCTTTAAGAGAACTATCTCATCCTGCATCTCTCTTGTATTCATCATTTCCTCCACAAATTATTCTGTCATTGATTAGTTGTTTTATCTGAAAAATTCTTGTATACTATTATAGTAATTTACATTACATGTGTCAAGACACATGTAATATGCTCTTATCTCAAAATAAGTCCGTTACTCACTAAAACATCCTAAAATGACAACATTGAAAATCGAAAACAGTATATGAAAACAAACATTATTATCGTTGGAAGTGGCTGTGCAGGCTTGTACTGCGCCCTTAATTTACCAAAAGCACTTCACGTCACAATCATCTCAAAGAAAAAATTAGAAGATAGCGATTCTTTTCTTGCACAAGGTGGTATTTGCATGCTAAAAAATGCTGATGACTATCAGTCATTCTATGAGGATACACTGAAAGCGGGACATTACGAAAATGATAAAAAATCCGTTGATGTAATGATTCGTTCTTCTCCTGACGTGATAGATGATTTGCTGACAATAGGCGTTAGCTTCCAAAAACAGGATAAAGGCAGACTTGCATTCACCAAGGAAGGTGCACATTCCGTCAATAGAATTTTATTTTACAAAGATATCACTAGAAAAGAGATTACAAGTAGCTTGCTAAATGCTGTCAAGACGCTCAAAAACGTGACTTTATTGGAAGATACTTGTCTAGTTGATATTTTGGAGGAAGATAACCATTGCTATGGAGTGGTCGTGCGCTTACCCGATGGCACTGTTGATACTATAACTGCCGACACCACCATTTTAGCAACTGGGGGTATTGGTGGTCTTTACAGGAATAGTACAAATTTTAAACATCTTACTGGCGACGCCTTGGCTATAGCCATAAACCACCACATAAAACTCAAGGATATGAACTATGTCCAGATTCATCCGACGACTTTTTACCAACCTAATCTAACAGAAAGGAGTTTCCTCATCTCTGAATCGGTTCGCGGTGAAGGCGCCAAGCTCTATAATAGGAAGATGGAGCGATTCGTTGATGAGCTTCTTCCTCGTGACAAGGTTGTCAATGCCATCTTACACCAAATGGAGCTAGAAAATTCCGAATATGTCTGGGAGGATTTGCGACCAATCCCAGAAAAAGAGTTAGAGAGACATTTTCCAAATATCATTGCCTACTGCAAAAAAATGGGATATGACCCTAGTAAAGAGTGTATACCCGTTGTCCCAGCCCAACACTACTTCATGGGAGGAATCAAGGTAAACCATGAGAGCCAAACATCTATGAAATCTCTCTATGCTATCGGAGAAACTGCCTGTAATGGTGTCCATGGCAAGAACCGTCTTGCAAGCAATTCACTCCTTGAGAGTTTAGTCTTTGCAAAACGTGCTGCACAAGATATCACTAAAAATCTCACCAATCTGCAAACTTCTCATGAAATTCCTCATCAGATTGATGTAAGCTTATACAAAGACCAGTCCACTATTCAAGCTAATAATAAAACATTGGTGCTTGCTAAAATAAATCAGTCCTAGTCATGAAAATCTAGATAGTTGGTGATAGTTACCGCTACTTTTCTCGATAGCATTAAAACTGACTTTTTGACTTTGTGAAATCCTGTTTACCCAATAGAAATAGAAAGAAAGGCTTCTATGTTCGATCCAATCCGTTTAAAATTAAAAGCTGACCCTCTCATTTTGAGTGCACTATCTGAAGATATCACGACCGAAGATGTCTCAACAAATAGTGTGATGCCTTCAGGTCAAATTGGAAAAGTTAGCCTTCTGTGCAAGGAGAATGGTGTTATTTGTGGACTGGGTATTTTCCAACGCGTTTTCTTTCTTCTTGACTCTGAAATCCAAGTGCATTGCTTTGTTCAGGATGGAGATGATGTGCAATCAGGTCAAATCCTAGCAGAAATTCAAGGGGATATAAGGACTCTTCTTTCCGGAGAACGCACCGCCTTAAACTATCTTCAGCGAATGAGCGGTATTGCCACCTATACACGTGAGGTCACCTCTCTTTTGGAAGGAAGTTCTATAACGCTCTTGGACTCTAGAAAAACAACTCCAAATAATAGAATTTTTGAAAAATATGCAACAAAAATCGGTGGCGCAAGAAACCACCGTTATAATTTGTCTGACGGCATTCTCTTGAAAGATCACCACATTGACGCGGCCGGCGGTGTTGAAAAAGCTGTCCAAGCGGCTAAAAAATACGCTCACAGTGTCCAAAAAATCGAGGTCGAAGTTGAAAATCTCACAATGGTTTCTGAGGCTATTAAAGCAAAAGCCGATATTATTATGCTCGACAACATGTCCTATGACCAAATTCAGGAAGCTATCCAACTGATTGATGCCCAAGCAGAGATAGAAATCTCTGGCAATATCACAAAAGAAAACATTCAAGCACTTAAAGGCTTGAAAGCCGACTATATCTCCAGCGGTGCTATCACACACTCCGCCCCTATTTTAGATATGTCACTGAAACATCTTCAGATTGTTGACCCTTAATATTTAGAACCAACAGTTTTGAAAATTGTTATAATAAAAATATGACATTTTCAATCACCATTACTGACCCTTATGAAACAAGTAGCATAACGGACTTGTTAGAAGTACACCTCCTTGTACCACGAAAAAATCCGTCATTTTCTGCGCACAAAGAAGCACATTCGTATCAATGGGCAAATCATTAATTGACAGACACCTGTAACTATTGGAGGCCTTATTGAATTGACTTTTGATGATGAAGATTATCCTGAAAAGTCAATTCTTATGGGAAACACTCAACTTGTTGACTGCCTCTAAGATTAGTTCGTTTCCTAGATGTTCCATCAATCATAATAACGTTTATTTTTTTCATTCTATCACGTTTCCTGTGTGGCAAAACTTAATCATCCTTGAGCATTTCACCCTGAAGCCTTTGGGAATTGTTCAAGAATAAAGAAAAAAATTTCGAGTTTATCTTACTGGAAACTAACAAGTGGAGAGTAATGCCTAAGGTTGAGCCAAACTATAAATTTCCCTATTCAAATCAAAAAATCGGTACTTAGAAGTGAACATTCAACTTCTAAGTACCGATTTTTTTCTGGAAACTGAAAATTATACCTCAGCCTCCTCTAAAGTGTTAAAAAGTCAATTGCCCCCCTTTAAAAGGAGTCAATGACTCAAAAATATAGTATTTGAAAACTTCTTCACCCTCTGCTTAATTTAAAACAGCGACACACAGATATGTTCTTTTAAAATCAATTAGTTACGCTGAAACATCAAGAAATGCATTGATATTTATGAGGTATTCAATATCTCCATCTGAAATAATATAGTAACGGTTGTTGTTAGCAGATGTAGCTTCAGCACGGATTGAGAAAATACGCCCAATGTAGTTAGAAGCTTGGCTGGTGCTGACAAACGGAGATAAGTCTGAACTTCCACCTGTTTGCCCTAAATTATACACATTATAATTATTTATTAGCTGAACATTTTTAGTGACTTCACTCAAAGAGGTTAAATAATTTCCTTTAACATCTAAGCTAACACTAGAGTACTGCTCCAATGACGCAGTAGTAGTGACTGTGGCCGATGAGTCCCCTCGAAGAGCAGCTGAGTGTACAATATATTGAACACCATCTATATTGAAAAGTAAATAGATGCTTCCATTTGTTGTCACAATACGCTTCAATACTTTAACTTTTTTTCCAATCAAATTAGCACTAGCAGTTGTCCCAACTCTATTTACTGCAAAATTATCATAGGTATAATAAAGACGATACAAATTATAGTTTAATGAAATTGTTAACTCTAAATCACTATCCTCAAAGCTAGTGATAAAATTGTTGCTATTGTCTATTGAGATATTAGTGAAGTTTTCATTTTTATCTTCTTTATAGACATAAGTCAACTCCAAAGGAGTTGTTGAAAATACTCCCGTTTCATTTCCTATAATTTCTACTAAGCTATATCCTGGAAGTGAAAGTGCCTGTTGAGAATAAGGCGCATTCAATTCCCCCTGAACAACAGTTTCAGCAGAAATTGGATTTCCATCAACATCTAAGTATTTAACTGTTAGAGGTTGCGCTACCTCTATCGGTGAATAGTTATACTGAATTCTATTTGCAAGTGTTCCACCACCAATCCATACCGTTTCCCCAAGTGAGTAATATACTCCATAGTAGTTAGTACTGTACATCCAGATTCTGTTATCTGTCTGGTATCCATAACTTGTAAGATCTGGCGCTTCATGGACCGTATATTGACTACCGCTTAATTGTGTTTCATATTGTGGTAAATTTTTTGAAATCTCTTCTGGTATACCCTCATAAGCAATCTTAAGATTAAACATGAGAGGTTTCATATTGATTTTTAAACCTTCTACTAATCCCCTAAGATTTTTAAAGTTGTCACTATATATCTTCTCATTAGGTTGGTAATGTTGCCCTTGATATTCAACATCAACAAACTCCCAACCCTCCAATTCCTCTGCTTCATTCAAGTATAGCCAACCCTGAGTTGTATTAATTTTAACACTATTACCTGTGCTACCTATATAATCATATTGTCTCGTGAAATACTGATTATGAATTGTATCCCACCAATAATTTTCAGAACTCGATGCTGCAACTAAATCATAACTGCTACTTGAAGTAGTAGTTGATTCCGTACTGCTGCTTGAAGAAGTAACGACACCATCAGAACTTTCAGAAAAAACAATCGTATTGTTTCCTAATAAAAATGTTACTATAAGAGCTAACAGCAACGTTATCCTAATAACTATAGAACTTTTCTCTTTTAAAACTTTTTTATCCATAATAAAACCCTCTTTTTCTTTCAACTATATTATATTATGAATAAACTAAGCGGTCAAGATAAGATTGAGGTTTCCGATAATATCACAAAAGAGAACATCCAACCACTCACAGATTTAAAGGTTGTTGACTCTTAATATTTAGAACCAACAGTTTTGAAAAATGTTATAATAAAAACATGACATTTTCAATCACCATTACTAACCCTTATGAAACAAGTAGCATAAAGGACTTGTTAGAAGTACACCTCCTTGTTCCACGAAAAATCCGTCATTTTCTGCGTACAAAGAAGCACATACGGATTAATGGGCAAACAATTAATTGGCAAACTCTTGTTAACAAAGGAGATCTTATTGAGTTGACTTTTGACAATGAAGATTATCCTGAAAAATCAATCCCTATGGGAGATGCTACACTTGTTGACTGCCTCTACCAAGATGATCATATTATTGTGGTCAATAAGCCAGAAGGAATGAAGACGCATGCTAATGGACCTACGGAAATTGCCTTACTCAATCACGTTTCTTCCTACGCTGGACAGACGTGTTATGTCGTCCATCGTCTTGATATGGAAACTAGCGGTGCCGTTCTCTTTGCCAAAAATCCATTTGTTCTCCCCATTCTCAATCGCCTGCTAGAAAACAAAGACATCGCTCGACAATATTGGGCATTGGTTCAGGGGAAATTCGATCCCAAGCATCAAGTGTTCCAAGATAAGATTGGTCGTGATCGACACGACCGTAGAAAACGAATCGTAGACAACAAGAATGGGCAAACTGCACAGACAACCGTTGATAGACTAAAATTTTTCACCTCATCAAGCCTAGTCAAATGTCAACTTGCAAGCGGTCGCACCCATCAAATCCGCGTCCATCTCTCACATCACGGTCATGCTATTGTTGGAGATCCACTTTACAGCAAGGTTTCTGCCAACCGTCTCATGCTACATGCACATAAACTCAGCTTTATACACCCGTTTACATTAGAAAAAATCAGTGTAGAAGCAAACTCTCAATCTTTTGAAAATGGGCTAGCAGAATAAAAACGTACAAGAACTAAATCATCTTGTACGTTTTTTGGTATTCTTCAATAGATAATTCTAAATTCGTGAAACAACATTATTGTTTAGTTAGTGGTAATCCAGGGAGTGGTTTACTATAATCAAAGTCATCATTCACGCCAGTTTGCCAAACAATAGGCGTGATGGTTCCTCCATCAATTTTGATTCCAAAAGTATACTTGATATTAACACCTCCTAAGCCACCACCTGCTACAAAAGCAGACGTATCAACATTGTCATCATAAATATAATGATAAATACCTAAACCTTTTTCTTCTATCCTATTTACTTTCGCAGACATCGTTACAGATTGATTCCCATCACCATAGTCAACTTTCTTTGTAACTGTACCATCTTCTTTAAAAGTCATCGTTATTACATTGCCATATGCTACCCTAGACCAACTACCTATCACATTTTCTGGAAAAACAGAGTCTGTCTTAACCTGATTAACTTCACTGGTTACTGTGATATTCTTCTGACCAGATTTAGAAATGACATAAGACTTTCCTGATTTTTTCATCGTTACTTGCCCAGTCAGGTCCTGTATGATATTTCCAGAAGTATTTTTACTGGTGTCAGTTGATTTATCATAATAGAAAACGTATTGTGCAGAGAAATTAATGAGATAACTTTCTTTGCCAACTTGCGTCATACTATTAAGAACAATACTAGGAATATTAAGACTTGTCGCCTTACGCTGGTCTGTTGTCATCTTTGCAGATATACTCTCTTTAAGCCCCTTGTAAAAATCGTTATTAGCACCATCTTCAAAGACTGTGGCAATATTACTTGGATCCTGTCCGGCAGTCAAATAAGCAATCAATTGATCAAAAGCAGAGACTAGCACCTGACCTGCGGTGGTTTCATCTAAGAAATTCTCTGCATTTAACACTACCTCTTCCCCTTCTGAAATTTCTGACAAAAGTTGCTCTTTAGATTTTAAGTCGCCATCTGAATAGACTTTTTTCACATAGGCTTTTGCAGACTCTGTCACAGGATAATCCGACACTTCATATTGTCCATCTTTCAAAGTTCCAATACGTGTTTTATCAAAATACAGTTCCCCATCTGTCAAATTACTCGTTACAGTAAAGTTTTTGAAACTAACTGATAAATCAAGGGTCTTGTCCTTACCATCATATGTCTTGCTCAAGGATATCGGTTTCTTATTATAAGTTCCTGAAATAGAAGCTGTATAATCAGAGAGTGGTAACCTCTCTACCGTGACACTATAGTCCTCCGAATCACTAGTTGAAACTTTTTTCTCATTTAAACTAATATCAACCTTGTTGACATTAGTCTTGATGATTAAACTCATCGGTTCAAAAGCAATTCGATAATTTGGAAAAACTAAAAACCTACTGCCAACACGCTTAACATAACTTCCATCAGATGAACTAGCTGTCTTCAACTCTTCACTCAACTGTGAAGCGGTAGAAGTATCAAGTCTTGAAAACTTTGTGTACTTTGTTTCTTCATTTGTTATCTGTTTGCCTGTATCTGACCATACCACGTATTCTTTAATGTTTTCAAAAACATCACCAGACTTACTATATGCAGTAATGTAGCGGTTAATCACACTTGATTTCGAATAATAGACACTCCCCCAAATAAGGAATCCCGCTAACAATATTATGCAGGCCAAGAACCCTATACGAACACCTTTTTTTTTCGAATATTTTCTAAAAAATCCCTTGATCATTTCTCTTTCCGCCCTTTCATAATTCGATTTTTTCCTACCTTTATTATACCAAATTATTCCCTACAAAATGGTTATAAAATAAGTAAAATAGGATTGAAAAATAAAGTTTGAAAATATTATCAACGTAATCGCAGCAAGGATCAAGATAGTCTCTTTTTACTCAACAATTGTATTTAAATTATAAAGATTTACATTACTTTTCTTGAGAAAAAAATTCTAAAAACGTATCGTATGATAGGTCTTTTAAAATCATTTTTTGGATGGTATCAGACGATGAGAAATCAACAATTCGACCATAAATATATTCAATTTTTTTGATATCATCTGGTCTTATAGAGAGTAAAAAGACAAACTTTACATTGGTTTCATCTGCCCAATCAATACCTTTTTTTACCACAGCAATTGAAATGATACTTTTATGGGCACGGTTATTAAATGGGTGTGGAACTGCAATGATATTGTCCACAGCTGTGTTAGAAATCTTCTCCCGTTCAAGTACACTATTGTAAAATTCAGTATTCACATAGCCTTCTTCCAGTAATTTATCAGACATTTTTTTGAGCAATTGCTTCTTGGAAACTTTATTGGAAAAAACATGAAAGTGTTGCGGACTAAATAATTCAAATTTTTCTTTACCAGCTTTTTCTTTTTGAACATTACTCATAATAGCGGTTTCAATTTTACTCAAGTTTTTCTCGAAAGTGGCAATATCTAAATAGAACCAATTATCCTGATGCTCTGTCTGCAAAGGTGGGACTGTTGAAATAATGAAATCGTAATTTGATACATCATCTAGTGCATCCAGCTCAGCATAAGATAATTTGTCAATACGTAACTTCAAAGATGTCAGATGACGTTTGATTTTGGCTTCAATAATCGAGCCTAAAGTCTGACCAGTTGCACAAATAATCGCTATTGAAACTTCTTCGGGAGTTTTATTTTTGTATTTTTCAATAGCACACTCAAAATATAAGGCAATATATGACAGTTCATCCTCCGAAAATGACAGCATATACTCCTTTTCAATGTTTTGTACCTTGCTTACAGCCAATTCAAACGCATATGGAAAATTATTCTTGACTGTCTGCAAAATAGGATTTGATCGACGAATGTTAATTGTATGAATACTTAACAATCGTGATAAGTGTTCTTTTAAATTGACAAATAGTTCTTTATCAAAAATCCACTGATCTGATATCTGAAGAGATAGGTCATGAATAATTCTATCAGTAATTTCAATAGCCAAAGACTCCTGAGAGTCAACCATTTGTGAGTTTTTAAGGGCTGCTGGGAAATTTTCAGAAATCACATGTTTAAGATACGAACGTTCTTTTTCAGAAATAGTCAAGTCAAATGCTGTGCTGGTTGAAGCAATAAACTTATTAAAGAGGATCTCCGTACAGAGTGAGAAAGTGATTTCTGGAAAAGGAAATGTCTCTAAAAAATAACCTTTTTTAATACGACTTAGAGTAAGTAGCATGGTTGCGAAAGCATTCTTAATAAAATAATCTGATTCTGCTAAAATGAACTGTGAATAACTGTCATAAAAGATATTAGAGAATTGATGATAATCAATATTATGACAAACATCTCTGACCGTTGTATTCGAGGAGGTAATAAATCCGTATAAATCTTCTTGGAAGATTAGATTAACAATAGCTAACCGTCTGTTATATTCATCTCCCTCCAGCTTATATCCATAGTTGCTTTTATTGACCACTGAAATTTCAAATGGTGCCAATTTTTCCCTTAGAATACGAAAATCATTATAAAGTGTATTTTGGCTAATGTATAAGGTATCAACCAGATAATTTTGAGAAATATAGTCATCCGCCGTTAAGAAAACTCTTAAAAGGAAAGTTAACCGTGAGTCAGCAGATGTGAATAAAAAAGTCCCTGTATCTTGATGTGACCAAAAAGACTTAAATTTTTCTATATCTGAGTAGTCAATAATATATCCTTCTTTGCGAATAAGACGGATTTGAGCGCCATTATCACTAATGTAATCATTAATGATTTTGATATCACTTCTCAATGTCCGTGTAGAGACCTTCAATGTCTTACTTAGTACTGCTAGAGTGCTAGGCACACTTTGAGAAATTAAATAATTCAAAATGTCATCTAATCGTTGATAATCTAAGTAAGTCATAATTCCCTCCATGATAGTCTCCTTTTATTGTAACATGTTCAAAGTCTAATTCCTTTTTAAAAATTTCCACTACAAAATGGAAAAGCTTGTAAAATACTTTCTAAAATATTTGCTTTGAATATGGAAAAAGGTGTTAGTGACAGACAATATTCTTGATGCTATAGTTAATGTATCAACAAAAAGAAATTTAATACCTAATAGGATAGAAAGGAGGACAGATATGTCGCCAGAAGAAAAAATAGATATTTCTGAAATTATTGATCAAAATTTAATAACGCTTGATTTGCAAGCCACAACGAAATTAGATGCTATCAAAGAATTAACAGAACTATTATTTGCTAATAACGATATCAATGACAAGGAGGATTTTATTGCAGATGTTCTTTTGAGAGAAACCGAAGGTGTGACAGGGATTGGACAGGGTGTTGCTATTCCACACGGAAAATCAGCGGCTGTTAACAATACAACAATCGCTATTGGTTTATCAAAGCATGATATTGAGTGGGAAACATTGGATGGAGCCCCTGTAACAGCTATTATCCTTTTCGCTGTTCGAGATCAAGATGCTAATACTCTCCATTTGAAACTCTTGCAAAAAGTGGCAATTCTTCTATCCGATGACAATTTTATTGAAAATTTACATCAGGTTGAAAGTAAGGAAGCGTTGGAAAAAATGTTTATATCATAACTCATAAAAACACAAAGGAGGTCTACTATGAAAATTGTAGCTGTAGCTGCTTGCACATCTGGAATAGCACACACTTACATTGCCAGAGAAAAATTAATCAGAGCTGCCGAATCACTTGGTCACACTATTCACGTTGAGACACAAGGAACAATTGGAACCGAAAATGAATTGACCGCAGAAGCAATCAAGAATGCGGATGTCGCTATCCTTGCTGTTGATATTCAAACAACTGGAAATGAACGGTTTAAAAATCTTCCAACAGTTAAAGTCCCAACATCAATAGTTGTAAAAGCTCCTATACAACTGATAGAAAAAATTGAAAGCGATTTAAAAGCAAAAAATTCCTAAAATAATTATGGAGGACAAAAAATGAAAAAAGTAGGTTCAGAAGTTAAGCAGCATCTGCTGACAGCTATTTCCTATATGTTACCACTTGTGGTTGCTTCAGGTTTGTTGATTGCAATTGGTAATCTTATGGGGGGACAAAACGTCGATAGTCTTAACGGCTTAACTTTTGCAGATTCAATGACAACACTTGGCGTATTTGGAATGGGATTACTGCCATCATTCATCGCTGGTTATATTTCTTATTCCATTGCAGATAGACCCGGAATTGCCACAGGTTTCCTAATGGGACAAATTGCTTCATTTCTTGGTGCAGGTTTCTTAGGCGGAATTATCGGAGGCTTCCTGGCAGGTTACATTTCTCTCTTAATTCTTAAAAATTTAAAAGTGCCTAAATGGGCAGAAGCATTGATGCCAATGATGATTGTACCGACATTAACTGCAGTCATCGGTGGAGGGATAATGTTCTTTGTTCTCGGAGCTCCCTTGACAGCTATGACAAATGCTTTATCTGACTTTATTACTGGACTTGATCAATCTCAAAAAGCAGTCTATGGTTTTATAATCGGATTTATTGGATGTATTGACTATGGTGGCGCTATTTCAAAAGTTCCAAATCTAATTGCTGATGGCCTGTTATTAGAGGGGATTACAGGACCAGAAGGGATTAAAGTATTGGCTGCCATGGTACCTCCTATAGGAGTTACTCTCGGCTTGTTACTCTCTAACATTGTCAAAAAACGTATTTTTACCAACCAAGAAGTTGAAGCCATTAAAGTGGCATTTCCAATGGGACTATGCATGATTTCAGAAGGTGTCATCCCAATTGCCATGAACGATTTATTCCGAACAGTTGCATCAACTTCTATTGGTTGTGGCATCACAGGAATGATTAGTTATGCCTTTGACAACTCTAGCCCTGTTCCTTCAGGCGGTATATTTGTTATCCCAGCCATGTCGAAACCACTTGTTGCAGTTATTGCCTTAGTCGTTGGCTCATGTGTTACTGCTGTACTATTGGTTGTTTTGAAAAAACGTATCACAGAAGAAGAAGCCAATGACATCGTCTCTGATGTTGAGGAAAAAGTCGATTTATCAGGTATTTCATTCTCATAATGAGAAAACTATTATGTTAACAAAATTTAATAATTACTTATCAAAAGGAGAACTCTTATGTTATTAAACATGAATCAATTGTTGGAAGTCGCTAAAGAAAATAAGTTCGCTGTCGGAGCTTACAACATTTCAAATCTAGAACTTGTGCGTATTGTTATTGAACAATGCGAAGCAGATAATGCTCCTGCCATTATTGAAGTACACCCTACTGAGGTAGCTTATTGTAAAAATGACTTTTTCGCCTATGTCCTTCAACGGATTAGAAATAGCAAAGTGCCATTTGTTCTCCATCTAGATCACGGAGACAGCATTGATAGTGTTGTCCGTGCGATTCATAATGGTTTTAGTTCAGTGATGATTGATGGGTCATTAAAGTCTTGGGAAGAAAATGTCGCCATTACTAAAGAAACAGTTGATATTTGCCATCGTGTAGGTGTCAGTGTTGAAGGAGAACTAGGAACCATTGGCCAAACAGGGACACATATTGAAGAACACTTACAAAAGGGAATTTATACAGATCCAGAAGATGCACGTAAATTTGTTGAAGAAACTGGAGTTGATACTTTAGCTGTTGGTGTTGGGACTGCTCACGGTATTTACCCTTCTGATGTAACACCTAAAATTCATATTGACATTTTACAAAATATTGTTGACCAAGTAGATATCCCACTTGTTTTACATGGTGGTTCATCAAATCCAGATGACCAAATTGCTGAAGCTGTTAAAAACGGAGTGTGTAAAGTTAACATTTCCTCTGATTTCAAACACGCTTTCTTTGATAAAGTTCGTACGACGTTAGTTGAAGATGAAGGTTGGGATCCTAATAATCTATTCCCAGCTTGCTTAGACGAAGGAAAAAAAGTAGTTCATCACAAGAACAACTTATTTGGTGCAGTAGGAAAAGCAGAACTCTACTATGGTATTGATCCTTGGAGAGCAGAGCCTTACCATGATACAGATACTTTGAAAAGTGAATTTCTTTAAACACCTTTAAAGAAAATAGACTGTTCATTAATTTTAGTGGTAGTAATAAAAGTTTGGCTCTTGAGAGAATCGTAATGATTCTCTTCTTTTTATATAAATGTCAGCCACTTTTCTACCAAAGACATACAAAAAGCCTTTGATTTTTTATCAAAGGCTTTAGTTTTTTTACATCATACCGCCCATCATTGATGGGTCCATGGCTGGTGCTGGAGCAGCTGGTTCAGGTTTACTTGCCACAACAACTTCTGTTGTCAAAATAAGACTTGCAACAGATGCTGCATTTTGTAGCGCTGAGCGTGTTACCTTAACTGGATCGATGATCCCGGCTGTAACCATATCAACCCATTCACCATTGGCAGCATTGAAGCCTGTTCCAGTTGCTGAATTTTTCAGACGTTCAATGACAACAGAACCTTCATATCCTGCATTAAGTGCAATTTGACGAACAGGTTCTTCTAGAGCACGAAGAACGATATTGCGTCCAGTTGCTTCATCTGCTTCTAAATCAAGTTCAGCAACTTTCTCCATGATGTTTACAAAAGCTGTTCCACCACCTGCAACGATACCTTCTTCGACAGCTGCACGTGTGGCATTGAGTGCATCTTCAATACGAAGTTTCATTTCTTTAAGTTCTGTTTCTGTCGCAGCACCAACTTTAACAACTGCCACACCACCAGATAATTTTGCTAGACGTTCTTGAAGTTTTTCACGGTCGAATTCTGATGTTGTTGTTTCGATTTGTGATTTAATCACATTGACACGATTAGCAATAGCTGAGGCTTGACCTGCTCCTTCAACAATGACAGTAGCATCCTTGTCAACAGTCACTTTAGATGATTGTCCAAGAGCTTCCATGGTGGCATCTTTGAGCTCTAATCCTAAGTCCTCTGTAATCACAGTAGCACCTGTTAAGATAGCAATGTCTTCTACCATAGCTTTACGACACCAAATCCAGGAGCTTTAACAGCTACAACATTAAATGTTCCACGAATCTTATTAAGGACAAGTGTTGGAAGTGCTTCACCATCAACATCATCAGCGATGATGAGAAGAGGACGACTCGTTTTTAGGATTTCTTCAAGCAATGGTAAAATATCTTGGATATTTGAAATCTTTTTGTCAGTTACAAGAATAAATGGGTTATCAAGCTCTGCAACCATTTTTTCATTATCAGTCACCATATATTGTGACAGGTAACCACGATCAAATTGCATTCCTTCAACAACTTCAAGTTCTGTTTCCATACCACGTGATTCTTCAATCGTGATGACACCATCGTTACCAACTTTTTCCATGGCTTCTGAGATGTATTCTCCAACCTTCTCAGAACGTGAAGATACAGCGGCTACCTGGGCAATCGCTTCTCTGCCTGAAACAGGTTGAGCGATTGTTTTGAGTTCTTCAACGGCTGTTTTTACAGCTGTTTCAATCCCACGACGAATTCCGATTGGGTTCGCACCAGCCGTTACATTTTTCAAGCCCTCACGAACGATTGCTTGTGTCAAAACAGTTGCTGTTGTTGTCCCATCCCCAGCGATATCATTCGTTTTTGAAGCCACTTCAGAAACTAATTTTGCACCCATATTTTCGAAATGGTCTTCCAATTCGATTTCTTTAGCAATAGTCACCCCATCATTTGTAATCAACGGTGAGCCAAATGATTTTTCAAGAACAACATTGCGACCTTTAGGCCCTAATGTTACTTTTACTGTATCAGCTAAAATATCAACGCCACGAACCATGGCACTACGTGCATCTGCTGAAAATTTTATATCTTTTGCCATCTTACTTTTTCCTCTTACTTACATTTTATCTATTTTCAAGAAATAATTAAATCAATCTAGTGAATTCAACTATTCTCACTTTTTTAGACTTTATCTTGTATTATCTCAACTATTTATTAGACAAACAGCTTTCTAATCTTGAAGGACTGCTAAAATATCTGCTTCACGGATAATCAGATAAGTTTCGTCGTCGTCTTTGACTTCTGTTCCTGAAAACTGTTCAAAAACTACAGTGTCACCAGTTTTTATGCTTGGTGTAATCAAGTCACCATTTAAAGTACGACTTCCTGCTCCTACTGCAACAACGGTTGCTGTTTGAGGTTTTTCTTTGCTTGCTCCAGCAAGAACAAAGCCACCAACTGTTTGTTCTTTTTCTTCTACTTTTAAGACCACACGGTCACCTAATGGTTTTAACATGCTTCTGCCTCCGAAATGTTTATTATTAACGCTAGCACTCTAGTGTTTTAAGTGCTAACTCCTATAAAATATATTCTATCACTTGGTCAAAAATAGTCAAGAAAAAAAGCATGCGATTACAGAATATTTGAATCATATTTACAAAAAAACAGCAATACATGCTTATTGTTTTAAGGTGTTTACAAGCTCTTTATTTACCAAAAAAGTATATAGGTAGTCTAAAAAACACATAAAATCACTCTAACAAACAGATGATTTTATGTGATTTGAAATACTATTTAATACTAGTAACAGTTGATTTCACCCTAAAACTAAGGCATCTTCTGCTAGAACTTGACCGCTGTTTTTATGGAAGAGTTCCATCAATTCTGCGACTGTTAGATTTTTCTTTTCTTCGGCCTTAACATCCACCACAATTTTCCCATGGAAGAGCATAATCAGGCGATTACCAAACTCGATTGCGTGCTCCATATTGTGAGTAATCATAAGAGTTGTCAACTGCTGCTCTTCAACAATTTTTTTCGTTAACTGCATTACCATGTCACTTGTTTTTGGATCAAGTGCGGCAGTGTGCTCATCAAGAAGAAGGATTTTAGGACGAACTAGGGTTGCCATTGCAAGCGTCAAGGCTTGACGTTGCCCACCAGATAAAAATGATGCATCCGTTTTTAATCGATTTTCCAGTCCAAGTCCTAAGTCAGTCAAAGATGTCTTGAAAAGCATGCGATCTTTCTCTGTTACTGATTTTTTAAAAAGACTTCTCTTCTTGCCACGAAGATAAGCGATTGCCATATTCTCCTCGATTGATAGATTTGAAGCCGTCCCCATCCGTGGATCTTGGAACACACGGCTAATATCTTTTGAACGTTGTGCAACTGATTCTTTTCGAATAGATTTTTCTTCTAGTAGCACATCACCTTCATCAATTGAAACAACACCAGCTATACTATTAAGCAAAGTAGATTTTCCAGCGCCATTACCACCGATAACTGAGATGAAATCGCCTTGTTCGATCTCTAAGTCTAATCCGCGAAGGACATGATTTTCATTGACGGTTCCTTTTTCAAAAGTTTTATGAATATTTGATAAAGTTAATAATGCCATTACTTATCCCCTCCTGAGTTTAGTGTTTTAGATGGTTTAATGTTTAGCTTGCTTCTAATTTCAGGAATGTAGAGAATAACAGCAAGTAAAATTGCAGAAACCAACTTAATCATTTGCGCATCGACATTCATCGCTAGAATAACCACTATAATCAAACGATAAAGCACGGCCCCTAAAACAATAGACAAAAGACGCTGCCCAAGTGGCAAATACTTGATGATAACTTCTGCTAAGATGATTGACGCAAGACCAATAACAATAGTACCTACTCCCATGTTAAGATCGGCATAGCCATTATTTTGTGCTAAAAGAGCTCCAGATAAAGCAATCAAACCATTACTCAACATATAGCCTAAAATCTTCATTCGATCTACTTTGATACCGTTAGCTTCACCCATAGCTAGGTTATCCCCTGTTGCACGAAGTGCTAGCCCAATCTGGGTATTCAATAAGACAACCAAAGAAAGGATGACAATAGCAACAAATATAGCACCAATTAACATGACGGCTTGTGTTTTTTCAAACCCTAACCCTTGTACCAGTGTCACTAAAGTTGTTTCTCCTGAAAGAGAAACATTCGAACGTCCAAGAATCAAGAGATTAATGGAATAAAGACCTGTCAAGGTTATAATCCCAGTTAAAAGAGCTGGAATTTTCATCTTAGTATGCATGAAACCAGAAACAGCTCCAGCTAGCATACCACCTAGCATGCCACCAATAGTAGCTAAAATCGGATGATAGCCATTAACAATCATTAGAGCGCAGACTGCCGCTCCCATTGGAAAACTCCCCTCGGCAGAGAGGTCAGCAATGTCCAAAATACGAAAGGTCAAAAACACACCGATAGCCATGATTGACCACAGCAACCCTTGTGAAACACTTGATAATACAATATCTATCATTTTAATCCTCTAATCATGAGACAGTTAGCACATGATAACCGCTAACCGTCTATTACTTATTCTTCTTCCTTAATGCTACTAACATCAATACCTAAAGTTTTTGCCATCTCTTCGTTGACAACAACTTTCAAAGTATCTGGATACTCTGCAGGAACATCACTTGGTTTTTCACCTTCCAGAATTTTAACAGCCAATTTTGCTGTTTGGCGGCCAAGTGCCTTATAGTCTGCCCCATATGAGAAGAGAACACCTTCTGATACAACATCTGCTGAACCACCAACCACTGGAATCTTCATCTCTTTAGATAAATCTGTAATGAGAGTGATTGAGCTAACAATTGTATTATCCGTTGGAATAAAGAGAACTTCTGTTTGATTCATAAGACTTTTTGCCGTATCTTGAACATCATTTGTTGATGAAATGCCTTTTGTTAACGTTTCAATTCCTGCTTTTTTAAAGGCAGCTTCAGCTTCCTTAACTTGAACTTCTGAATTACGTTCATTTGTCGTGTACATAATACCGACTTTTTTCACATCAGGCATCACTGTTTGTAACAATTCAACTTGTTTTGCAATTGGTGACATATCACTTGTACCTGTCGCATTGCCTCCAGGTTTTTCCATTGATTCCACCAATTTTGCTGATACAGGGTCTGTTACAGCAGTGAAAAGCACTGGAATATCTGACGTTGCAGCTACTAATGACTGAGCCGCAGGTGTTGCAATTCCTAGAATAATGTCATTATCTTTTATCAAACTTTCTGAAATCGTTTGGAGATTTGATTGATCCCCTTGAGCATTTTGATAATCGATGACGATGTTCTTCCCATCTGTGTAGCCATCTTCCTCTAATTGCTCCACAAATCCTTCACGCGCAGCTGTCAATGATTCATGCTCAACATACTGCAAGATACCAATGTGTTTTGCATCACTGTCTGCAGTACTCTTAGATGAATTGTTTGAACAAGCTCCTAAAACCAAACCTGCTAGCGCTAAAACCAAAACATTTCTTACTATTTTTTTCATAGTAATCTCCTCAACTTTTTTCTTTTCATAACATAAAAACCAGCTAGACTTCTTAAAATCCAGCTGGTTATTCATTGCATATGTGAGTTATATACTTATCATGATAGCCAGTTAGATTTTAAAATATCTAATCAGCTTTTCAACAGTAAAATGCATTAGCTTCATAGATACAAACTTATTGACGTCTGCATCCTGAATGGCTACAAACGTCTATCTAAAGAAACTAAAGTAATAATAGTGATTCAGTTTTTGATTAGTCAATGACATTCGTTCTAGCATCTTACTTCTCCTTGTTTATGATTAATTTTAGTGTACACTTATTTTAAAACATTGTCAACGGTTTCAACAATATTCAGAATGTTCTGTAAAGAAAAACTCACTGAAAATAGTACTTTCAGTGAGTTTGCTATTACTTATAAGCATGTAACTTTGTTTCAAAATCATCAATAACCTTGTTCACATTCTGTCTGCCTTTGTATATTCCATAGCCAAAGAAGAACATTCCAAGAATACCTACAATCGCAACAATCACTCCTAAA
>CAZPYI010000014.1:0-25143 GCA_964590305.1 uncultured Streptococcus sp. | reverse complement strand
AAGCTTTTTGAATTTAATACTTTTTTAAATCAACTATGTCTTGAACTGTACGGTGCACAATATGCAGATGCACGTACCTTGTCTGGAATTAATGCTGTTACTTCATTATTGATGACTTTATTTGAGGTAGGGGATATCGTATATATTTCAAGTGATGAATATGGTGGACATACTTCAATAAAGAAAATATGTCGAAGATTAGGGATAATTACTAGGTATATTCCCTATGATTACGATAAATTAGATTTTGACTACAAGCAATTAAACAAAGCTTTGGCAGAGGAAAATGTAAAAGGCGTATTAATTTGTCTTTCTGACATATTATTCCAACCTGAATTAGAAAAGATTGATTTACCTGAAGACTGTATATTATTGTACGATGCTACTCAGACCTTAGGGCTGATTGCTGGTAAAGAAAACAAAAATCCTTTTGATTATTTTAATAGTAGTGATGATAATTTTATTATGTTTGGCGCTGCACATAAAACTCTTCCAGGGGTAACTTGTGGGCTTATACTGACAAATAATTTAACTTTACTCCAAAAATATGAAACTATCAATCCAGACTTCTTAAGGAATACCCACTTTCATCATATTCTCAGTTTAATAACAACTTTGATTGAGTTTGAAAAATTTGGTAACGCATATTCTCGAAATATCCTACAAATGGTCAAAAATCTCTCAAAAAAGCTAATACGAAGTGGTTTTACTTTAGTAAGTGGTGAACGGTATTCCGAAACTCACCAGATTTGGCTCTCTTTTCCTAATCAAATTGAGTTGGATACATTTTTTGAAGCATGTTGTTACTATGGAATATCTGTAACAAAGCGAGAAAAGAAAATTTATAATGATTTTGGAATTAGGATTGGGTTACAAGAAATCGCACGCTATAGTTGGGAAACTGATATTATAGACACTATAGCTACCATACTAACTGCAATCAAAAATAACATGCCTAGCGAGGAAATCACTAAGCATGTTGACGTTTTTCTAAAATCAAAACGAACAATAAACTATACTTTTTCAGAAACACAGGTTAATCAATTTAAACAAAGTTTACATGACAGTTAAAGGTATAAAACTGGATTGCTTTTCCGATAATTTTTTGGCAATGTTAGAAGTATTATGATACCCCAACTGGCTAGTGTATTCAGAAAGTTGTTCAAGCATTTTATACTCGTGTTTAAGATAATAATAGGCTAATTGGAATTGTACCCTATTCAGTAAAGACTGTGTTTGAGTTGCTTGAAGAATAAAATTCAATTCTTCCTGGGTAACTTTTGAATGTTGTTCCTGTAATAATATTCTCCCAATCATAGCATTGTGATATAAATTGGTATCTCCAACATTTTTTGAAAACTCAATCGCTTTTTCATAAAAGTCATAGCTTGTTTTGTAGATTTTTTTAGTAGGACATATATAAAAACGTTCACGATATAATTCCCCTGCTTCAAAATAATAATCATATAAAATTCGTAATTTACTATTTTCTAGACTCTTAATATTTTGTATTAAGAGTTTTTCTGCTTTCTCCAAATCATTGCAACATTTACGATAAAAAATAACATAATGACGCTGAGCGAATAATAATACCTCGTCGCTAGGATGTAAACTGTCTATTATATTTTTCATCTCTTTGAATTTCCTTTTTAGATGTTTATTTCCTTGAAACATATCAATTGAAAAAGATGAATATAACGAACGAATTTTAAAATAGATTTCTTGACTACTGTCAGAGAGCTTATGAAACTCCTTAGAGACTAGACTTAAATCATTACCGATGTGTCTCTTACAATGTAAGATTAAATAGTCACAGCGTTCCCGTTGCTCAGAGGATAATGTGCTGGTTGCTACTAATAATTCTAAATTATCAATAGCTTCTTGGAATGAATTAGTTAAATGTAATAGGTCACAGAAATTTATCTTATAAGATATTGTATCAGTTTGAATATTTCTATAAATTAGTCTGCTGTCAAACATACCGCAATCATTTATTTTAGTGATAATATCTTTCGCATAGTTGTAATCTCCTATTTTTAATAAAGAAGAAATAAAGCAGTCAAAAAAACAATCAATAATTTTATCAAAGTCAAAAAAAGGTTGAGTGCCATTTCGTAAAATTGTTTCACCTAAATATAGCAAATATTGATATTCTTCATCGCAGTACAACTGTTTTAATATCTTTACAAAATATGAGTAATCCTTTTTTAATGAGATGGGTAGTCGTAGTGCTAATTCTAAAGAATTTTCTTGACTGTGTATTTTATAGTACTCTAATAATTTTACATACACTTCCTCATTCTTTAAGTGTAACAGGTACTGTTCAGCAATTAGAGAATTTAATTGAATAATGCTTGTATTTTGATCAAATTGTATTAATCCTTTTGACGATAAGGATATTATTAAACCAAGATTGTAAGAGGTAAAAAGCTCTTTGGTAAAATCATAATATAGAATTTTATTCAAAGAAATTGACTGCAAGACATCTCTTTCTTCGTCAGAACAATTTGCTAATTGAGAAGAGATGATATCCGTGAGTTCATAGTTAATCGGCTGACTATTATTCTTAAAAAGATAATCTATATACACAGGGATGCCTTCGGTTAAGGTAAATACTCTTGAAAGATTGCTTTCATCTATATCCAATCTGCGTAGTTTTGCTAATTCAGCAATTTGCCTAGTATTAAAATTCTTTATTTCTATTTGAGATGACTCGTTGGGGTTTATATAATTTAATCCCATTATAATTTTATATTGACTGTTGTAGTTATCTAAGAAGAAATTTATTACATCAGCATACTGAGCTTGTGCTATATTATCTAGAATAATTAGACATTTATTACGATCAAGGATAGTTTTTAGCCATTTGTAAAAATCAACTGGACAAGATATCTTTGTTTCAGTTATTTTTTCTAGTTCATCTAACAAAGTTTTCTTTTCTAGATCAATATATAAAGAGAAGTGTAAGGATTTTTCTTTTTTATCAATGATGGTATCATGTAATTTCTTTAGTATTATTGTCTTACCACGTCCTAGTGCACCGTATACAATAGTTAGTTTTTGTTCCTTAACAAGTTCTTGAATAATTTCTTGAATTTCCAGTTCCCGCTTAAGATAAACACTATCATGTAGGAATTGCTGTTTCTTAAAAACATTACGTCGTTTTTTCAATTTTTCTAGATATCCCTGTGGAATCTTAAAAATGAACAAGATAACTGTAGAAAATATTGTTACTATTATTGGTAAAAAAATTTGATAAAAATTGGGGTATTTTGATAATAAATCCTCTAAATATTTAAGCAATCTAATTTCTCCTACCGATAACTATTTATTATCAATAGTATATCATACATTTTCAAGAAGATTCAAGAAACAATGATAATTAAAAATAATTAAACTTAAAACAATGAGATGTTGATTAGATATAGCTGATTTGACTTTTGAAAATTATCATATTTCAAGTTAAGGAAGGAAAATTTTAATATGCTATAATTATCTTGGTGATTATTCTCTGAGTTTTGTAATTTTTGTAGGTAATCGTCAAGATATGTTTAGACAAATATTTTTACAAGGCAAAGAAAGAGTTTAGAAGATGCGGTTAGATAAATTTTTAGTAGACTGTGGGCTTGGCTCCAGAACAGAAGTCAAAAATCTATTAAAGAAGAAGCTCATTACTGTTAATGGAAAAGTCGAAAGTTCTCCTAAACGGCAGATTGATGAAAATAGTGACGTTATCACTTATCAAGGTAATAAAGTGATTTATGAAAAATATCTTTATTACTTACTAAACAAACCTAAAGGTGTGATTTCTGCTACAGAAGATAACTTTCATAAGACGGTTCTTGACTTGTTAGACACTAGTGCGCGTGCTAAAAAGGTTTTTCCAGTAGGTCGCTTAGATATTGATACACATGGGTTACTACTTTTGACAAATAATGGTGCATTGGCGCATGCTATGCTGTCTCCAAAAAAGCATGTCGAAAAAATTTATCAAGCTAGTATTGCTGGTATCATGACTTCAACAGACGTCAAAGCTTTCAAAGATGGTATTGAATTGAAAGATTTTACCTGTCAGCCTGCTCAGTTAAATATTGTCAGAATAAACAATGAAGAGAAGACTAGTTTGGTAACCATTGTGATTAAAGAAGGAAAATTTCACCAAGTCAAGCGAATGGTTCAGTCCTGTGGAAAAACTGTGACAGACTTAAAACGAGTGAGCATGGGACCGCTTCATCTGGAGGAGAGTCTCGAACTTGGAGAATGGCGCCAGCTAACTTCTGATGAAATGAAAAGCTTGGAAGTATTTGGTGTTGAGCTATAGCTTACTGATAACAACAACAGTGTTTGCATAGCTTGTCGTTTGCTAAATCCAAAGTTTCGTGTTATCATATAAGTTAATTAAATCAGTAAATGAGGTGTCAACAGTGGCTTTTGGAGATAATGGACCGCGTAAGAAAACAGCATTTGAGAAGCTCACTTTAGTTGTTGTTATAGTGATGGTTCTTGTAACGGTTGGTGGACTTATTGCAACTGCTATTAGTGCGATGATGTAAGAAACGCTGTTAAGCGTTTTTTTATGCAAATAAATTTATCAGAGTAGGAAAAATGATATGAGTATGTTTTTAGATACTGCTAAGATTAGTGTTAAAGCTGGTCGAGGTGGAGACGGAATGGTTGCCTTCCGTCGTGAAAAATACGTCCCAAATGGTGGACCTTGGGGTGGAGATGGTGGTAAGGGAGGTTCAGTCGTCTTTAAAGTTGATGAAGGACTGCGTACCCTTATGGATTTTCGATATAATCGAAATTTCAAAGCCAAACCGGGTGAAAAAGGGATGACAAAAGGGATGCACGGTCGTGGTTCAGATGACCTGATTGTGAGTATTCCCCCTGGAACGACAGTTCGTGATGCAGAGAGTAATAAAATTATTACTGACCTCGTCGAAAATGGTCAAGAATTTGTTATTGCTCTTGGCGGTCGTGGTGGACGAGGAAATATTCGATTTGCAACACCACGTAATCCTGCACCAGAAATTGCTGAAAATGGTGAACCAGGAGAAGAACGTGAGCTTCAGCTTGAACTGAAAATTCTAGCAGATGTTGGGCTAGTTGGATTTCCTTCAGTTGGAAAATCAACAATTCTCAGCGTTGTTTCAGCTGCTAAACCCAAAATAGGTGCCTATCATTTCACCACAATTGTGCCAAATATTGGTATGGTGCGTACTAAGTCAGGTGATAGCTTTGCCATGGCAGATCTTCCAGGTCTGATTGAGGGTGCTAGCCAAGGAGTTGGTCTTGGAACGCAATTTCTTCGTCATATTGAACGAACGCGTGTTATTTTGCACGTTATTGATATGTCAGCAAGTGAGGGACGTGATCCTTATGAAGACTATCTTTCAATCAATAATGAACTTGAAACCTACAACCTTCGTCTTATGGAACGACCACAAATTATCGTAGCTAACAAGATGGATATGCCAGATGCCGAGGAAAATTTAAAGATCTTCAAAGAAAAATTAGCAGCTAACTATGATGAATTTGATGACTTACCGCAGATTTTCCCGATTTCAAGCTTAGCTCACCAAGGATTAGATAATCTATTGGAAGCAACAGCAGAATTGCTTAATCAAACGGATGAATTCCTTCTATATGATGAGTCCGATTTGGAACAAGATGAAGTCTATTACGGTTTCGATGCCGACGAAAGACCCTTTGAAATCAATCGCGACGATGATGCATCATGGATTCTTTCTGGTGAGAAGCTTGAAAAACTATTCCTTATGACAAATATGGAACGTGATGAATCAGTGATGAAATTTGCTCGCCAATTGCGTGGCATGGGTGTTGATGATGCTCTTCGTGAACGTGGTGCTAAAGATGGAGACATTGTTCACATTGGTAATTTCCAATTTGAGTTTGTAGATTAAATCATCAAGTTTTGTTCATGGAAATCTAAAAAGCTTACATTGAAATAAATGATGGAGGTGATAACATGGGTGACAAACCAATATCCTTCAAGGATAAAGACGGCAATTTTGTTTCGGCAGCAGATGTTTGGAATGCTGTGAAACTAGAAGAGTTGTTTAACAAACTCAATCCAAATCGTCGCTTACGACTTGAAAGAGAAAAATTGGCTAAAGAAAAAGACCAAGCATAAGAGCCTAGCCTTTGAATGAGTAATAATGCAGTCCTGTTGATTTAACAGGGCTTTTTATTTTATGCCTTTTTCACTTAGCTCATAAACTTTCTGGGTGACTTCATCAAGAAAAGCTCTATCATGTGAAACGCTAATAATACATCCCTGATAATCCTGAAATAATTTTCTAATCTCTTCTTGAGAATTTGGAGAAATGTTTCGAGTAGGTTCGTCTAAAAGAAGGACGTTATGCTGACTAAGAACTAATCTTGCCAAGAACAGTTTGGCTTTTTGCCCACCAGAAAGTTCAGAAGCAGGATGTTCTATTTCTTCACGTGTAAATTGCAAACTAGCTAAGTAAGATTTGACGGTTTGATTATCAGCAACCTCTTCTAGAAAATCAATTGGCGTCAGTTTTGCATCTAATTCTTTTTCGTAATTTTGTGGCATATAGCCGACAGAAAGATCATTTCTGTGCCGCAAATCATTCCACATTTGCTTTAGCAGGGTTGTCTTTCCTACACCGTTATCTCCAATGATACCAACCTTGTCTTGACCAAAAATAGTTAAGGAAATTCTTTGTGGAAAAGTCCCTTCTCCTTTTTGAAGTGCTTGATTATCATATGTCAAGACCACTTTACTGGCAGATAGTGGAGCTACGTCATAAAAGCTAAGATTTATTCTTTCAGTATCATATGGGATTTCTGTAAATGTCTGCTTTGTTTTTTGAAATCTCCTTTCTTGTGATTTGATTGCTTTCATTTTTTTGGCAAGTAGCCTTCCTGCCGTACTATCTTTCGTTGTATTAAGGTCATGATGGAGCGCAGATTTGGTTCTATTGAGCTTTGCAATGCGTTCCTGATGTTCTTCTCGTTCTTTGTTGGCAAGTTGAACATTTTTCTCAAAAGTTGCTTGACGCAATGTTTTATAGGTTTGATAATCATAATTATAGACGCCAGTTATAGCTTGCTTTTTCTTTTTCACATGCTCAAAATGCACAATTTTTGTAGCAACTGCACTAAGTAAAGCTTCATCATGCGAGATGAAAATCACTGTTTTATTAGTTCGCTTGATAAAATTTTCCAACCATTTGATACTTTGTAAATCCAAATCATTAGAAGGTTCATCTAAGAGTAGAAGATTGGGGTCACAAATAAGCATTTTTATCAACTGAAATTTAAGTTTTTCGCCACCAGATAAACTAGACATTTTTTGAGTGGAATCAAATCTTTGACTATCTAGATTTAATTCTTCCGACAAACGATATAAAAGGTTATAGTCAAAAAAGTCATCATTACTATTTTGGTAAAGATACTCTTGAATTGATTTTTCTCCCTCCTGTAAAGGGAGTTGCTGAGGAAGATATCCTATCCTTTCAAATGAATTACTTATTTTTCCTTGAATGAGCGCATAGTTTTCGACAGGTTGTTGATCTAATAGCAGTTTCAAAAGTGTCGATTTTCCACTCCCTTCTTCCCCGATTAATGCTAATTTGTCACCTGCATTGACAACAAGGTTTAAATCCTTGATAAGATCTCGCAAATCGCTTTGATGTGTTACTGTTAAATTTTCTATTTGTATCATAGAGCCTCCTTTAGATGCTGTTAAGAAAGCTTAGCAAAGACTCTCTACTTTCTTTGGAGTGCTTGTTTTTATTGTCAATCGATTTTTCCTTGTTTATGATTCAATTTGACATATAAAAAACTCTCTACCTTAACAAGTAGAGAGTAAAAAGTGAGACACAAATAAGACAAGTCAGACAAAAATAGACTTGAACAATTTTAAGAGCACACTAAGAAACTAAAACTTGATAAGGCTTATCATTTTATAGTTTCTTAGTTAACATGCGCTTTCCTCCTGAGAATTTATGATTACATTCTAGCAGAAAAAGTAATCGAAGTCAATATCATATATTTATAATATAGGGACTAATGAAAAATGAGATGAATTTTGATTATCGTTTATTCAGGTAATGGGAAATCAAAATTTGCTAAAAAATTGGCAAACAAAATTGAAAGGCTAACAAGACTATCGTTGATAAGTAAATATTTACTAATCGTTTGCAACTTTCTGTTTCTCAAGAAGAATGGGTAATTGATGGGAGTTATAATAGCGGTTTAGAAGCAGGTGCATTTTGACAAAATTTGTGTATCAGAGTATAAAGAAAAAGCCACAACAATTGTTGTAGCTTTTAGCTATTAGACATTTAAGACTTTTTCGAGGAATTCCTTAAGTCGAGGACTTTGAGGATTGTCAAAAATTTGTTCAGGTGTGCCATCTTCAATAAATTGACCACCATCTGTAAAGATAACACGATTAGCAACTTTGCGAGCAAAGCCCATTTCATGAGTAACTATAATCATTGTCATTCCTTGATCGGCGAGGTCTTTCATAACATTAAGAACATCACCAACCATTTCAGGGTCGAGTGCAGATGTTGGTTCATCAAACAACATAATTGCAGGATTCATAGCTAAGCTACGAGCGATTGCAGCACGTTGTTGTTGACCACCAGAAAGACTAAATGGTTTAGCATCTGCTTTATCTGAAAGCCCAACTTTTTCAAGAAGTTCTCTTCCATGTTTCTCGGCTTCATCTTTACTTTCTTTTCCAAGTTCGATTGGCGCATAAGTAATGTTTTCAAGAACCGTCATATGCGGGAAAAGATTAAAGTGTTGGAATACCATTCCAATATTTTCACGCGCCTTATCAACGTTAGTTTTTTTATCAGAGAGCTCAAAGCCATCAACAATAACTTTACCGCTTGTGATGGTTTCAAGCAAATTAAGTGTACGAAGGAAAGTTGATTTTCCTGAACCAGAAGGGCCAATGATACAAACAACATCGCCTTCATATAATTTTACATCGATTCCTTTGAGGACTGCATTTTGACCAAATGATTTATGTAAATCTTGGACATCAATTTTTAATTCTGCCATTATTTAAGCCTCTTTTCTAAACGTTTTGCAAGTCGTGTCAGAAGAGTAATCATAATAAGATAGATAACTGCCAAGATAGCATACATACGGAAAGACTGGTAGTTACGCGCAATGATGATTTTCCCTGTTTGGAAGAGTTCAACTAATCCGATAGCAGACACGATTGTTGTATCTTTAAGTGAGATTACAAACTGATTGATAAAGTTTGGAAGCATGACGCGAACAGCTTGGGGTAAGACAATTTTTCTCATGGTTTTTCCGTAAGAAATACCAAGACTTCGGCTGGCCTCCGTTTGGCCGATTGGAATAGCTTGAATACCTCCACGAACAATTTCGGCAATATAAGCACCTGCGTTGAGTGACAAGGCGATAGTAGCAGCAACGAAATCATTTATTGGGCTTTGGTTACCAGTAACAGACTCAATAAAGTTTGGGATACCCCAGAAAATGAATGCAGCAACAATCATAAGTGGAATACCACGAACAACATCGACAAAGACTGCAGAAACGCCACGAAGCACTCGATTAGGACTTACTGCCATCATACCAAAGATGATACCAATAACCATTGCAATTGCAAAGGAAATCAATGTCAAGCTGAGTGTCGTTCCAAGGCCTGTTAAGAGTTGAGAGTAGTTGTTTTTCAGCAGGCCACCAATAGTAGTTTCATCAACTGTTGAACTGCTATCAGAAGTATCTGATGAATCATCTGTTGAAAGATAGGTATTAACAATTTCGTCATACTTACCAGATTTCACAAGCGCAGCAAGTCCGTTGTTAAACATCTCAATCAATTCAGGGTTAGAACCTTTTTTAACTGCGAATCCGTAGGCGCCAGACTTCTCACCAGCGATAGGCGTTTCAAATTTCCGGCCTTGTTGTATCGCATAAAGTAAAACAGCTTCATCATCCATAAGCGCGTCAATAGAGCCAGAATTCAAACTATCATACATGGTTGAAGCTTCGTCAAATGCTTTTAAAGAATAGCCATATTCATCAGCATGTTCTTCGAGGAAAGTGTACGAAGAAGTCCCGTTTTTTGCACCAACTGTTTTTCCAGACAAAGCTTCATAAGAAGAAATATCACTTCCAGATTTAACAGCTAGTAAAATATTAGAAGTATAATAAGAATTTGAAAAATCAAATATTTCTGAACGTGCATCAGTTATTGACATTCCGGCAATAACAGCATCCGCTTGTCCGGACTGAACGGCATTCAAAGCAGCATCAAAGCCAGGGTTAGAAATGGTAATAGTAAATCCTTGTTGTTCAGCAATTGCCTTGATCAACTCCATATCGATTCCGACATATTCGCCTTTATCATTTTGAAACTCAAATGGTGCAAATGAAGAATCAGCAACAATTGTGTAGTTTGATTTGACTGGTGTAGCCTTAGCACTGGCATCACCTGTTAAGGTAAGACTTGCTGAAGGTTTTTCAGAGCTTCCTAACCATTTTGCCATGATTTTATCGTAAGTGCCATCTTCTTTCATGGCAGCAAGTGCTTTGTTAAATTCAGGAATAAGGTACTCGTAGTCACTCCCTTTTTTTACTGCAAATGCGAAGCTTCCGACTTCCTCACCACTAATATTAATAGCGTAGTTTTTACCTTGACTGATAGCATATTGTACTACAGGCTCATCATCCATAGCTGCATCAATAGAACCAGCATCAAGGCTGTTATTCATCAAGTCACCAGTATCAAAGGTCTTGATAGTATAGCCATATTTATCTTGGTTGTCAGTCAGGAAACTTTGAGAAGTTGTCCCGTTTTTGACACCAACCGTTTTTCCAGAAAGCTGACTATAGTCTGAAATTTTAGCATCACCACGTGTGTAGACAACTACAGATGAGTCGTAATAAGTGTCAGAGAATGTGAAAACTTTTTTACGTGCTTCAGTAACAGTAGTACCAGCCATTAATGCATCCGCTTGTCCTGATTGGACGGCATTGACCGCAGCATCAAATCCCGGGAAGGTCATATTGACATCCCAGTTCATACGAGCTGCGACTTCATTGATAATATCAACATCAATCCCTTTATAAGTTTGGTCAGAATCTTTGAATTCAAATGGGGCATAAGTTGAATCTGATACAATATTGATGGTATCAGCAGAAACCTTGGCTCCAAAAACAAAGAAAACTGATAAGAATGCAAGCATTAGAGCTTTCAAATTAGTTTTCATGTAAATCTCCTTTTTAAATATCTAATCTCAATTATAGCAAATGATAGAGATTTAAGCAAATTTTAAGAAAAAATTGTGTAAGATAATCTCACACGTGATAGCAGATATTAGTTGTTATGATTTCAAATGTGATTATGATAGAATAAGCATGAGGTAAAAACATGATAGATAGAAAAGAAGATAATCAGTTTGAACTGATTTCAAAATATGAACCGTCTGGTGATCAACCGCAGGCAATTGAGGCCTTGGTTGATAATATTGAAGGTGGTGAAAAGGCACAAATACTTCTTGGTGCAACTGGAACTGGTAAAACTTATACTATGAGTCAAGTTATTTCAAAAATTAATAAACCAACTCTAGTCATTGCACATAATAAAACCCTTGCAGGACAGCTTTATGGAGAGTTTAAGGAGTTCTTTCCTAACAATGCAGTTGAATATTTTGTATCTTATTACGATTATTATCAGCCTGAAGCTTATGTGCCATCAAGCGATACTTATATAGAGAAGGATAGTTCTGTTAATGACGAGATTGATAAATTGCGACATTCAGCAACTTCCTCTTTACTAGAACGAAATGATGTTATTGTTGTGGCATCTGTCAGTTGTATCTATGGTTTGGGTTCTCCAAAAGAATATTCAGATAGTGTGGTCAGTTTACGACCTGGACAAGACATTTCACGTGACCAACTCTTGAATGATTTAGTTGATATTCAATTTGAACGCAATGATATTGATTTTCAACGCGGACGTTTTCGTGTTCGTGGAGATGTTGTAGAAATTTTTCCTGCCAGCCGTGATGAGCATGCTTTTCGTGTAGAGTTTTTTGGTGATGAAATAGACCGTATTCGTGAAATTGAAAGTCTGACTGGAAAAGTTTTGGGTGAAGTTGATCATTTGGCAATCTTCCCTGCAACTCACTTCATAACCAATGACGAGCATATGGAAGCTGCCATTGCTGATATTTTAGAAGAGATGGAAAAACAAGTTCAGCTTTTTGAGGCTGAAGGAAAGTTAATTGAAGCGCAACGTATTCGTCAAAGAACTGAATATGATGTTGAAATGCTTCGTGAGATGGGTTACACAAGTGGTGTGGAAAATTATTCACGTCATATGGATGGACGTGTCGAAGGTGAGCCACCATATACCTTGCTTGATTTCTTCCCAGAAGATTTCTTAATTATGATTGATGAAAGCCACATGACTATGGGACAAATCAAAGGCATGTACAACGGTGACCGTTCACGTAAAGAGATGTTGGTTAATTATGGTTTCCGTTTGCCGAGTGCTCTAGATAACCGGCCTTTAAGACGAGAAGAGTTTGAAAGCCACGTTCATCAAATAGTCTACGTTTCAGCGACACCGGGTGATTACGAGATGGAGCAAACAGACACTGTTATTGAGCAAATTATTCGCCCAACTGGCTTACTTGATCCTGAAGTGGAAGTTCGTCCAATTATGGGACAAATGGATGATTTGCTAGGTGAGATAAATATTCGAGCTGACAAAGGAGAACGGACATTTATTACCACTTTGACTAAGAAAATGGCGGAAGACTTAACTGACTACCTTAAGGAAATGGGTGTCAAAGTTAAGTATATGCACTCAGATATCAAAACTTTGGAAAGAACTGAGATTATTCGTGATTTGCGTTTGGGTGTTTTTGATGTTCTCATAGGAATTAATCTACTTCGTGAAGGTATTGATGTTCCCGAAGTGAGTTTAGTAGCTATTCTAGATGCAGACAAGGAAGGCTTTCTTCGTAATCAGCGTGGACTTATCCAAACAATTGGACGTGCAGCTCGTAATAGCGAAGGGCACGTTATCATGTATGCTGATAAAATGACTGATTCCATGCAACGAGCAATTGATGAAACAGCTCGTCGTCGTGAAACTCAGATGGCTTATAACGAAGAACATGGTATTACTCCAAAAACCATCAAAAAAGAGATTCGCGACCTTATCTCTGTTAGTAAATCATCTGCTGGTGAAGTTGCTGAAGAAACAACTGATTATAGCGCGATGACGAAAAAAGAACGGAAAGACACCATCAAGAAATTGCAGAAACAAATGCATGAAGCTGCTGAAATGCTTGATTTTGAGTTGGCAGCACAAATCCGTGATATGGTTATAGAGTTGAAGGTAATGGATTAGAGAATAGAAAAATCAGTATGGCTATCATTCGGTCATACTGATTTCTGTTAGTCCTATTTTTATTAATCCGTCCAAGTAATATTTGGAGAAATCATGTGATACGGTAATTTTAGCTAATGTATCATTTGGAAATATTTCATCTAATTCTTCGGTGATATGACTCATATCAAGATAATCCAACCATTTTTTTGAAATAAACAAGACCACTTCATGGGGATCATACATAGCAATTACAGACTGTATTGCCTCTGTAATTGTCTGCTCGATGTCAGAAGTTCTTAATGGAAAATTGATAGGATTGATAGTTGGCAAATATTTGATTTCTCCACTCATATTATTGTTTCCCTTGAAAATATTTTGATTGAAAATTAAAGCAGAGCCGGGAGGAAATTCTTCTGGGAAATAGATAGCTGCAAGGACTTTGTTTGTTTGACTGTAGCCAAAAGCAGCAGCATTAATATCATTTTCTACTGTGATTGTAATCCCAGTTTTATCTGTAATCTCTTTTTTTAGATTGAGATTTTTGAATGGTGCGTAGTCCATTATTTTCAAATCTCCATTAATTTCCACGCCTGGAATTCCTGATACAACTAAAGACAATTTAGGGTATTTCGTTTTTAGTTTCGAAATATTAGAAAGTAAATCCTCTAGTGTATTTGTTGAAAAATTAAATTTTTCCAGAATATTTCCAAGTAGGTCAACGACAACATAGTTAACAGTTAATTTTTGATATGCTTCGATACACTGGAGAATAAGCACTTGTTGTTTGTTAGCATTAAAAGTGTAGGCTGCTGCAAAGCGACCTCCTGTTTTGAATTGTTCTTCCACTGCAAGAATGCTATCCTTGCCAATAAGTTCTGGAATGAGTTTATTGAGTGTGACAACGCTTAAGTGAGATACTTCAGATAATTGCCGAGTTGTCATAGGGAATTCACAATTCTTTAAAAGTTCCACTATCAGATTTTGATTATGTTCTTTAATGTTTTTTGGTTGAAATGCTTTCAAATAGAGACCTCTTCTAGAAAATAGAAAAATATTAGCAAAAACACTTTACTATCTTTGTTAATTAAGTTACAATATGGGTAAGTTAATAAATATAGTTAATAAAGTAACTTTACAAATAAACTTTATTAATCTTATCTGTTAATATAACATGATATTATCAATAGTTCAACTCTATTGGAAATGTTTCTGATAATAATTCGTGTTTTGGCTGGAATTGAGAAGTTTTGATGACTATCAAGGCGATTAGATTATTGAAATAACTTAGCAATTTTTAGATAAAAAAGGAGAAAGACATGCACATTGAACATGTAGCTATTTATACAAAAGATATTGAAAAGATGAGAGACTTCTATGAAAAGTATTTTGATGCAAAAAGTAGTGAACTGTACCATAATAAAAAAACAAGTTTTAAATCTTATTTCTTATCGTTTGATTCAGGAAGTCGTATGGAAATAACAACTAAGAAATTCTTATCCCCTCGAGTTGCTGAAAGTCTTGGATATGCCCATCTTGCTATGGCAGTCGGTGACAAAGATGTTGTTGATCAATTTGCAGAAAGATTTGTTAAAGATGGTTTTCCACTCCTAAATGGTCCAAGAACCACAGGTGATGGCTACTATGAAGCGGTTATTCAAGATCCTGAAGGAAATCTCATCGAACTTACGACACCATTGTCTAAATAAATTAAAGTAAAAGGTATGACAGGTAGGAACTATGGTAAATGTTATTGCAGTTGATATGGATGGAACTTTTTTAAACTCAAATAATGATTATAATAGAGAGTATTTTGATGATCTATTTGAAATTATGAGTCAAAAAGGAATTGAGTTTGTTGTTGCTAGCGGTAATCAATATGCACAGTTACGCTCTTTTTTCCCGAAACAGTGGCGGAAAATGACTTTTGTGTCTGAGAATGGTGCACTCATTTTCAAAAATGATCATCTAATAAAAAAGAAAGTGATTAATCGGAAACTTGTTAAAGAAATACTCGATTTGCTGGAAGACTCTCCCATGGAAGTTAGCGTAATTTTGTGTGGGATTAAGGGAGCATACCTTTTAAAAGAAGAAAATGAAGACTTTAAAGCATTTGCTGGTCAATACTACTACGAACTAGCTGAGTTAGATTCTTTTGACAACTTACCAGAGGACGACTTCGTCAAATTCGCTTTGCAAGTAAAGGATGAGGAAGCTTTTGAGATTATCGCTGCAATCAATGAAAAATCAGATGCAAAGATAAGTGCAGTTTATAGTGGGCATGGCAGTGTAGACTTAGTAGGGAATACTAGCAATAAAGGAAGTGCTCTTGAATTCTTGTTAAAAGACTGGAAAGTTACCTCTGAAAATCTCTTGGCCTTTGGTGATAGTAACAATGATTTGGAAATGTTGCATTTAGCGGGATTAAGTTATGCTATGGAAAATGGAACGGATGCCGTTCTAAGAACAGCTGAATACATAGCACCGTCCAATGATGAAGAAGGTGTCCTTTCAATAATCGAAAAATTGATTATCTAGGAAAATAAGAAGTACAAAAAAACACTTGTGAATACACCGCAATCATTAGACTAAAACTCTGACGATTGTACTTTTTTTGAAAATGTCTTGACAAGTACTTCTTTATTAATTTGATTAATAAAGAAAGTTAATTATATCTTTTATACAAAAAATAACTAATTAGAAAAAGAGGAATTACTGATGATAAAACTTGTCATTACAGATTTAGATGGCACTTTTTTAAATAGCCAAGGTAGTTTTGATAAAAATTACTATAGTAGAGTAAAGAAAATGATGGATGCGCATAAGGTTATATTTGCTGCTTGTACTGGGAAACAGTGTGAACGTGTTGAAGAATTATTTGACACTTTAGACACGAATAATATGTGGATTATGGGCGATAGTGCAACTCGCATCAAGCAAGGTGGTCGCTATGTTTATGAGTCTCTCCTACCAAATGATTTAGGTTTGAAAATCATCCATCGACTTGAAGAGATTGCTGATGATCACAATGTTATTGCTTGTACACCAACAACTGCTTATATTAAATCAACTGTATCAGAAGAAAATGCAAAGCGTATTAGAGGTTCATATGCAGTTGTGAAAACACTTGATGATTTGCAAGAAATCACTGAAGACTTTGTGAAAATTACTGTTTATGATGCAAAAGAAAGATGTTTTGATAGTGTAAAAAATCTTTCAGACTTTAAAAATCAAGCCTATATTGTTGCTTCTGAAGCAGCATGGATAGATATTTCAAATTACAATGTCCACAAAGGAACAACTGTTCAGGAACTTCAAAAAATTCTTGGTATTTCAAAGAAAGAAACAATTGGTTTTGGAGATGGATTAAATGATGTTGAACTATTTGACTCTGTTGGGTGTAGCTTTGCTGTTGAAAATGCCTTTGAAGAGGTCAAAGAGAAAGCTGACTTTGTTACTAAATCAAATGATGATAGTGGCGTTTTACAAACCATTGAAAAACTTTTAATTTTGCAAGGGAAATAATTTGAAATAGGTTCATTAACGGGGTCATTTTAATAAGAACATTTCAAATGAATAAATAGAATTCTAAAATAAAGGCTACATTTTTGTAGCTTTTTATTTTTGTCGAATAAATGTAGCTCAATATTTTTTGTTATTCATGAATAATTATAAATAAAACCATTGACATATGTATAATTATAAAGTAATATGTATATATCAAAAATGAAAAGAGAAAAATTATGAAAATTGGGAAAATATTAGGCGGAGTTATACTTGTAACGTCCTTACTTTTATTAACAGCTTGTGGTTCACAAAAAACTGAGGATACCTCACTAAGTGATATACAAGATAAAGGAACAATAACATTTGCTACGAATCCAGAATTTGCACCTTTCGAATTCAAAACTCTAGTTGACGGAAAAGATACTATTGTTGGTGCTGACGTTGAGATTGCTAAGGCAATTGCAAAAGAAATCGGAGTGGACGTCAAGTTCTCATCAATGTCTTTCAACAATGTTTTATCTAGCCTCCAGTCTGGTAAGGCAGATGTCGCAATTTCAGGAATTTCTGCAACCGAAGAACGTAAAAAAACTTATGATTTCTCAGAAACTTACTATGAATCAATTAATGTTATCATTGTAAGAAAGTCTGAATTGAGTAAATATACAAGTACCGACTCATTTAGTGGACTTTCAGTTGGGACACAAAAAGGAACAATTCAAGAAGAAGTTGCAAAAGATCAATTAAGTGGAGCGAATGTGGTTTCCTTGACACAAAATGGAGAGATGATTAATGAGTTGAAAAACTCTCAACTAGATGCTGTTGTTCTTGAAAAACCAATCGCAGAGGGATATGTCGCTAAAAATGATGATTTGGTTATTGCAGATATTACTCTTGAATCAGGTGACTCAGATGCTTATGCCATAGCTATACCAAAGGGCAGTACAGCATTAAAAGCTGAAATTGATAAGGTTATTACAAAACTCAAAGAATCTGGAGAAATAGATAAGTTTGTTCAAGAAGCTCAAGAACTTTCAGCTACAGCGTCCAATTAATACGAGAACTTGTAAAATAATCAGTTTAGGTAAATTGTTTTGCAACATAACTCGGGAATCGTTCTAATATAATGAAAGAAGAATAAAAAAATAGTTAAGTGATAATTATACATTTCATTCATATTATAAAGCATATAAAACACTATAAAACTAGCAGCCTTTGGAAATGTTATAGCTGACATTAGTTGTGAGTAATGATATATCACAAGCTTTGAATAAAAAGACACAGATTAGATCTATCAATGTTGCACTATTTGCAAATGAATTTTTATAAATATTATTTGACAAATAGAAGTATGTAAATTATAATTATAATTAAAAAAGGAATAGGTTATGAAATTAAAAAAAGTTTTGGGTGGTTTGGTTGTAGCGGCATCAGTTTTTCTTTTAGCTGCTTGTGGTTCAAGTAGTTCTGAGGATACTTCTCTTAAGGATATTCAAGATAAGGGCACATTGGTTGTTGCTTTGAATCCAGAGTTTGCGCCGTTTGAGTTTAAAACATTAGTAGATGGAAAAGATACTATTGTCGGTGCAGATGTTGACTTAGCACAGGCTATTGCAGATGAGCTTGGTGTTGATTTGAAAATATCTTCTATGTCATTTAACAATGTACTAACAAGTGTCCAATCTGGGAAAGCTGACATTGCGATTTCCGGAATTTCTTCAACAGCAGAACGTGCAAAGGTATATGATTTTTCAGAACCTTACTATGAATCAGCCAATGTTGTTATCATTAGAAAAACGGATGCAAGCAAATATACCAAAACAGATTCATTTGATGGATTGTCAGTGGGTGCACAAAAAGGGTCTATTCAAGAAGCAGTTGTGACAGATCAATTGAGTGGAGCGAAGTTAGTTGCTATTGTTCAAAACAGCGAGCTGATTAACGAATTGAAAAATTCACAACTAGAAGGTGTTGTCTTTGAAAAAGCTATCGCCCAAGGTTATGTTGCAAATAATGATGACTTGATGATTGCAGATGTTCCGTTAGAAACTGGTGATTCCGATGCTTATGCGATTGCCATGCCAAAAGGTAGTGCAGCCTTAAAAGCAAAAATCGATAAAGTTGTTACAAAACTAAAAGACTCTGGTGAGATTGAAAAATTTGTTGAAGAAGCATACAAGCTTTCAATCACTGAATAATGTAAACCTTAAAACTAAGTCTGTCGATTAGACAGATTTTTTTTGTGGAAAAAGATATTGACTTTGTTAATCAGATTCAGTATTATCATAGTATTACTTTTTAAGGAGATGACATGAAATTACCACGTTTTGGAGTGGAAGAATGGCTAAATGTTCATGAGAAACAGGCAAAATTTGATATTGCTGGTGTTTCGATATCATCGCTGACTTTGGAAGAATTGTTTGAGCTGACAGAGACAGATTCTTCAGTATTTTTTAAGGAATTAGTGAGCAAGCCATTGAATTATGGATGGATTGAGGGTTCCCCAAAATTTAAGAGTCAAGTTGCTTCACTGTATGATTCAGTGTCTGTTGATAATGTTCTCCAGACAAATGGTGCAACAGGTGCAAATATGTTGGTTCTTTATGCTTTGCTTGATCCAGGAGATCATGTTATCTCACTTTATCCTACTTATCAACAACTCTATGACATTCCAAGGTCATTTGGTGCCGATGTGGATTTTTGGCATGTCAAAGAGGACATGAATTGGTTACCAGATTTGGAAGAGTTGCGCAAGCTTATCAAACCAAATACCAAGATGATCTGTATTAACAATGCCAATAACCCTACTGGAGCTGTCATGGATAAAGCCTATCTCTCAGAACTTGTTGAGATTGCTGAAACGTGCGGTGCTTTTATCTTGTCTGATGAAGTCTATCATTCATTTTCAGGTGATAGAATTCCAGCAATTGTAGACTTGTATGATAAAGGAATATCTGTGAACAGCTTATCAAAAACTTATTCCTTACCAGGAATTCGAGTGGGCTGGGTAGCAGCAAACAGTCAGGTGACAGAAATTTTAAAAGATTATCGGGACTATACCATGATTTCTGCTGGCGTATTTGATGACATGGTAGCTAGTTTAGCTTTAAAACACAGGGATAGCATTCTTCTTAGAAACGAAAAAATAGTTAAGAACAACCTAGAAATTCTAGAAGAATGGGTACAGTCAGAACCCAAGGCAGAGATGATAAAACCTGCTAATGTCTCAACTTCCTTTGTGAAACTAAATGTCTCTGTGCCTATTGAAGAGTTTTGCCTAGAATTACTTGATAACTATGGGGTGCTCCTTGTTCCAGGAAATCGATTTGATATTGAGGGCCATGTTCGAATAGGTTACTGTTGTGAGGAATCGGTTCTCATTGAGGGATTAAAGCGGTTATCAGAATGCCTTTTATCAAGGTAAAACCTATAAATTTATTAATTGGTGGCATCAAAAAAATAATGTAAATGTTTTAGAAGAGGATATTATGAAATTAAGAAAAATTGTTTTTGCTGTTATTTCCCTATTTTTTATTTTGACTTTGGCAGCATGTAGCTCGTCGTCAAACAAGAACTTACAAGATGACATTACGACAAAAGGGAAGTTAGTGGTCGCTATTAGTCCAGACTATGCACCATTTGAGTTTAAAGCTTTAGTTGATGGAAAAGATACTGTCGTTGGTGCTGATGTTGAATTAGCACAAGCAATTGCAGATGAGCTCGGTGTGAAACTTGAACTATCTACCATGAGCTTCGACAATGTCTTGTCAAGCCTTCAGACAGGGAAAGCTGATATGGCAATTTCTGGTCTTTCTTACACAGAAGAGAGAGCGAAGATTTATGATTTTTCAGATGCTTACTACGAAACAGAGAATGCGATTTTAGTTAAGGCCACTGATTTAAACACCTATACATCAGTAGAAAGCTTGTCTGGAAAAAAAGTAGCAGTTCAAAAGGGAACAATCGAAGAAGGTTTAGCGAAAGACCAATTGGCGGATTCAAACATTGTTTCACTGACAGCCATGGGAGAAGCTATCAATGAATTGAAAAACGATCAAGTTCAAGCAGTTGATTTAGAAAAACCTGTTGCTGAAGGTTACTTAGCACAAAACCCTGACTTAGCATTAGCGAGCTTTGCACTTAAGACAGGTGAAGGTGATGCCAAAGTAATTGCTATGCCAAAAGACAGCGGTGAACTTGTTGAGACTGTTAATAAAGTAATTGCTAAACTAGCTAAAGAAGATAAATACAAACAATTTATCTCGGATGCTTCAAAACTGACGGGTGATGCAGTAGAATAGATAAAAAACCAGTAACTAATAAGAGTTGCTGCAAGAAGGCCATCATGTCTTAGCTGCAGTACAAAATAATAAATTTGTACTTGGTGGAACTCATGAACTTGTTCTTAAAGGCTATTCTAACGGGATGACCTATGTCTATGATCCTTATAATTCATCAAATAACGTTGGTATTCAGTTGCTTCTTTGTGGTCTGAACAGAGTATGGATCGTATTGATACAAGCGGTTTAGGCAGACCATTTGTGAAAATTACTGATGTCTAAACAAGATAGATGATCAGTTATTAGTATAAAAAAATTAGTATTTGTCACAAGTTAAGCCTATTAGTTATGAAGATTTTCATGATTTATTGTAGATAGTAAACTTATTCTTGAATATAGATATAAAGGGTGTTAAGATTAGATTGCTATGACAGTTATTCAAAATACCTAATGGGATATTTTAATGAGAGTTTATTCATACTAGTTTTGTTGTTAGGTAAGTGCAGTAGTTACTACTGGAGGAAAAATTTGGTAAAGAATGAATTATTACTTTTGTTAACTGACCTTTGTGGTGTGATTGAGAAGCGAGTTACACAATAGGCTATTGCAAACTCATTTTCAAACTATACTGTTAAAACTATTGCCACTGATAGCAAAGAAAAATTATCAATGGGTGGCATTAAGGTAAAAGTTGATTTTACTTTAGATTCATATTCTGATTTTGATAATCTTGCAATGCTTATTATGCCGGGTGGTTTATCATGGAAAATTAATAGCTACGATGAAATTGCAGACTTTGTAAAAGAAGTTAGGGGAGAGAAGTCCCTGTTTCAGCAATCTGAGGTGCAACTTATTTTCTGTGACAACATGGGTTTTTTAATGCCATCAAACATACAGGTGATTCTTTAGAATTATTTCAAAGTGTTGGTAGTTATAGCGGAGAAAAACTTTATATAGCAACTCAAGTGGTTTCTGATAAAGGATTCATAACAGCTAATGAAACTGCAGCTGTAGAATTTGCTTATGAAATATTTAAAATGTTAAAGGTTGACAGCCGAAGAAGAAATTGAACAATAGTTTGATAATTTCCAGAACGGATTAACAAAAAAGACTATATAAGATTGAACCTCAAAGGTTAATTATCTATTTTATTAATTATTTTACGAATTAATAATAGTTATTGACATTTTAAGAATAATTAGGTATTCTAGTATGGAACGTGTAAATGTTACAATATCTTGAGGAGGTGAGACATATGTCAAAAACAGTTGTACGTAAAAACGAATCACTTGACGATGCCCTTCGTCGATTCAAACGTTCTGTGACTAAAGCTGGGACTCTTCAAGAATCACGTAAACGTGAATTCTACGAAAAACCTTCTGTAAAGCGTAAACGTAAATCAGAAGCAGCTCGCAAACGTAAAAAATTCTAATTTAGAAAATACAAAGGCTGGGATAGTATTCCTAGTCTTTTGTTGTCAGTTGAAAGAGTTCAGCTAAATGGAAGAAGATTAAGTGACAAAAAAACTGAGATTTAATAATCTCAGTTAGTGCACCAAACTATTTTTTTGCTAAGAGGTCACGTATTTCAGTTAATAGTTCTTCTTGAGTTGGGTGACTTTCTTCCACTTCCTCATTTTTCTTTCCAAATGTCAAGGTAGCGTTAGCGCCTTTGACAACAAAGAAAAGAACAGTTCCAATAATAAGAAAATTGATGATTGCATTGATAAAGTTACCAATAGCAATTGACCCAATAGTGATGCTAGAAAAATCTGGCTGTCCAAAAATCATACCAATAATAGGAGTGATGATATCAGAGACAAGTGACGTTACGATGGTATTAAATGCAGCTCCAATAACAACAGCTACAGCAAGATCAAGTACATTTCCGCGAAATAAAAACTCTTTTAGTTCTTTAATCATTGAAAACCCTCCAAATGTATTTTTTTCATTATAACAAATATTGATTCTGAAAGTAATCAAAACGATTGGAGATTATTTTTAAAATAAGACCGATTTTCAGGAGATGTTTGAGCAATTGAAGTGCTCTAACAAGAGAAATATTTTTTAGATTAAGTTTTCAAATCAGTCTGGAAAAATTTACAAAGAAAATCAAAAATGCTATAATGATAGGTAAGCATAAAATGGGTTTACTGTGTGGAGGTGGTTATTTGGCAATCGACAAAAATAAAATTTCCGAAATAAAAAATAGTGTCAATATTGTTGATGTCATTGGAGAGGTTGTCGCTCTTACTCGTACTGGCCGTACCTATCTGGGACTGTGTCCATTCCATAAGGAAAAAACACCATCTTTTAATGTTATTGAAGATAAACAATTCTATCATTGCTTTGGCTGTGGGAAGTCAGGTGATGTTTTTAAATTTCTTGAAGAATATCGTCAAGTTACTTTTCTAGAAAGTGCTCGATTGCTTGCGGAACGTGCAAATATTCCTTTACAAATTGAGGCACAAAATGTGCTAACACGCTCTCAAAATCCTAATCAAAACTTGCTTGATATTCACAAAGATGCTACGAAATTTTATCGGGCTGTTTTGCTGACGACAAAAGAAGGACAGAGGGCGCGTGACTATTTGTTAGAGCGTGGTTTAACAGATGATTTGATTGAGCACTTTGATATAGGACTGTCTCCCGATGAGAATGATTTTCTTTATCAAACTTTAGTCAAAAAATATGACGAAACAGCCTTGTTAAATTCTGGTTTATTTAACCTTTCGGAAAATACAAATCAATTATATGATGCTTTTAAGAATCGTATTATGTTCCCCTTGACGGATGATAGAGGAAACGTCATTGCTTTTTCTGGGCGTATCTGGACGAAAGAGGACCTTGATAACAAGCAGGCTAAGTATAAGAATTCTCGCTCAACTCCGATTTTTAACAAGTCATTTGAACTGTATCATCTTGACAAGGCAAGAGCGGTTATCTCAAAAAAACATGAAGTTTACTTGATGGAAGGCTTCATGGATGTCATTGCAGCCTATCGTTCTGGGATTGAAAATGCGGTCGCCTCAATGGGAACCGCTTTGACAGTTGAGCATGTTCGACATTTGCAGAAATACACCAAAAAAGTTATTTTAACCTATGATGGAGATGCTGCTGGTCAAAATGCTATTGCAAAATCTTTGGAGTTTTTATCGGATTTTAGCGTTGATATCGTTCGTATTCCTGATCAGATGGACCCCGACGAATTTATTCAAAAAAATTCACCTGAAGCTTTGGCGAAATTACTTCAAGAGGCAAGAATTAGTGCAACTGAATTCTTCATTCACTATTTAAAGCCTGATAACAGCGACAATTTACAAGCTGAAATAGCTTATGTCGAGACTATTTCAAAAATTATTGCACGTTCACCATCAATTACAGCACAAAATAGTTACATTAGTTTAGTAGCCGATTTATTGCCTGATTTTGATTATTTTCAAGTTGAACAATCAGTTAATAATGAGAGAATTCACAATCGTTCAATGCTACAGAGTGATGTCTCTCAGCAATCAATGACAATTGTTGAACTTCCAGTTTCTAAGAGTTTATCTGCTGTTATCAAAGCCGAAAGTCAATTGATGAACCGACTACTTAACCATGCTTTTCTATTGGCTGAGTTTAGAAATAGAGATGATTTTATCTTTGATACGCCAGAGTTAGAGTCCTTGTTTCAGCTTTTGAGACGACAAGGAGAAGTAACCTCTTATGATTTGACACAGTTCAATGATAAGGTGCATCAAATGTATTATCGCGTTTTAGAAGAAGATCTTCCTGATGAAATTGCAAATGGTGAAATAGATGACATTATCTTAAAACGTAATCACCTTCTTCAAGAAAGAGAGATGCGAAAGCAGAGTCAAGTTATTCGTGAATCAAGCAATCTTGGTGATGTTGATACTGCTCTAGATGCTCTAGAAAATCTCATTGCCCAAAAACGAAATATGGAATAGAGGGAAATATGGCAAAA
>CAZPYI010000013.1:0-25715 GCA_964590305.1 uncultured Streptococcus sp. | reverse complement strand
AAATCCTGTATAGGGGAAAGTATTGAAAATACCACCAAGAAGAACCGCAAAACCTTCTGCGCGATAACCATTACGTAGGCGTTGACTATCTAATTTTTCATTAGTTAAATCAGAAAGAGCCAAATAAACCCCTGTTGACTCAACCATTGAAACAGTTGCGATAATACACATCATGATAATAGAAGTAATTTCGAACTGTGGTGCACCAAAATAGAAAGGTTGTGGAATATGAACTAGTGGTGCTTGAGCAACAACTGATGCATCGACAAGTCCCATAAAGGCTGCAACTACTGTCCCACCAATCAAACCAATCAAAATAGCGATGGACTTCACAAATCCTTTAGCAAAAATATTAACAGCTAATACTAGGGCAATCGTAACAAGTGCTAAAATCATTGATTGTGCTGTTGGAGAATCCGAATTGTCTCCCATATTTCCAATAGCGACTGGAATCAAAGTCAGTCCGATTGTTGTAATAACTGAACCTGTCACAACTGGTGGAAAGAAATTTGCAATTTTTGAAAATACACCTGAGATTAGGATAACGAAAATCCCAGAAACAATTAGAGCACCAAACATGTAACCAGACCCTTGCTGTGCACCAATAATTGATAGAGGAGCAACAGATTGAAAGGCACAGCCCAGGACTACTGGAAGCCCAACACCAAAGTGTTTACGCAATTGTAACTGTAAGAAGGTAGCCACACCACACATAAAAATATCTGTTGAAATCAGATAAGTTAACTGCTCAGATGAGTAACCAAGCGCACCAGCAATCATAATTGGAACCAATATGGATCCAGCGTACATAGCTAATAAATGTTGTAAGCCTAAAATTGCCGCTTGTGAGTGTTTTTGTTCATTCAATTCCATTTTATGCATCTGCCTCCGTAAAGATAACTTGTCCGTCTTTAAATTCTTTTATACGAGCTAATGAAGTGACTGGCACTCCAGAACTTTCAAGCAATTGGCGACCGTCCTGAAAAGATTTCTCAATGACTATCCCTATACCTGCCACTCTGGCTCCTGATTGACCAATAATATCTAAGAGACCTTTTGCCGCTTGCCCATTGGCTAAAAAATCATCAACAACTAATACGACATCGTCTTCAGAAAGAAATTTCCCAGAGATTGATACTGTACTTGTGATTTGTTTGGTAAAAGAGTAAACTTCTGTCGTTAAAATTCCTTCGACCATAGTAATGTTTTTCGATTTTTTTGCAAAAATCATTGGAACATTGAGTGCTTGCGCAGCATAAACCGCAGGAGCTATTCCAGATGCTTCAATTGTTACAACTTTTGTGATGCCAGCATCCTTATACTTATCTGCAAAAACGTCCCCAACCTGTTGCATCAGTTTATAATCAACTTGGTGTGTCAAAAAGCTATCAACTTTTAAAATATTCTCACCTAAGACGTCCCCATCCTCGATAATGCGGTCTTCCAGTAACTTCATAGTTCCTCCTTAAAAATCAAAAAAAGTGTTTACGAAAAGTAAACACCCTTTTTAGCAACAAGACAAGCGCTCACTTATAGGTAGTAAACGCTAGTTATTCTACAATGTAGAATCATACTTATTGTTAGACATTTCGGTGTCTTGTAGAAACGCTGTGCCGATTCACAACATAAATAAGTTTTATTCAATTAATTGTTTAAAAACAACATTATTATTTTAACATTTTTACAGGTATATTCAAGATAGAAATAATTTCTTCTAAATGCCATCACCATTCCAGATTGAATTTTTAACAATAACATAGTCAACACGGGTTAAACTTTGAAGATCACGTCCACCAGCATAAGAAATTGAACTTTGTAAATCTTGCTCCATCTCTGTAAGAGTATCTGCTAAATGACCTTTGACTGGTAAAAGAATTTTCTTACCTTCAACATTTTTATGTTCACCCTTTTGATACTCAGAAGCCGAACCATAGTATTCTTTGAATTGTTCACCATCATGTTCAACAAGTTTTCCTGGACTTTCAAGGTGCCCAGCAAACAGTGAACCAATCATAACCATAGTTGCCCCAAATCGAATTGATTTTGCAATATCACCATGGGTGCGAATGCCACCATCAGCAATAATTGGCTTGCGTGCTGCCTTACCACACCAACGCAGGGCTGAAAGTTGCCAACCTCCTGTACCAAAGCCTGTTTTCACTTTTGTAATACATACTTTACCAGGGCCAATTCCAACTTTAGTTGCATCAGCTCCTGCATTTTCCAATTCACGAACAGCTTCAGGTGTTCCAACATTTCCAGCAATAATAAAAGTCTCTGGCAATTCCTTTTTGATATGTTTTATCATATTAATGACGCTGTCAGAATGTCCATGGGCGATATCAATAGTAATAAATTCAGGAACATCGGCTTTTAAACTGCTGACAAAGTCATACTCATAGTCTTTGACACCAACTGAAATTGATGCAATCAGCCCTTGATTGTGCATACGCTTAATGAAAGGTTTGCGTGCTTCCTCATCAAAACGGTGCATGATATAAAAATATCCAGACTTAGCCAATTTTTCAGCGATATCTTCATCGATAATAGTTTGCATATTGGCAGGAATAACAGGTAATTTAAAAGTATAATTCCCAAGTTTAACTGTTACATCTGCTTCTGAACGACTTGAGATGATACATTTATTGGGAACAAGTTGAATATCTTCATAATCAAAGACGGGCATTTCATTATACATAGGGATTCTCCTAAAATTAAAATGACCTTCCTATAACTCTCTTTCAAAAACAAGAGAGCATCGCTAGGTAATTTCTTACCCTTCCGAAGTATATTTTATCTTTTAAAATACTTTTGGTCAATCTTTCGAGATTATTTTTTTATAACGTTCGTGTTTCACTGTATGTTTTCAGACAAAGAAAGAAGCGGTTTGTGTTAGACACTCAGAGCAAATCCTTAATTGGAGACCTAAGATTAAGCTTTCTTTTAGAAAAGTTTCAGAGAAGTTTAAGGAAATTCCAGTAAAGTTTTTTTATCACGTTACTAAAGGAGACTTCATATGAATTTCATTAAGCGAGCTTGGCTTGCCATTAAGGCAAAAAAAGGTCGGACGGCACTGCTTACTCTCGTAACAAGTGCCATCTTAATCTTTGTTTTAGCAGGATTAACAATAAAAAATGCTGCTGATTCCGCAGTTGAGTCTGCAAAAAGCGAAGCTGGTGCAACTGTAACTCTATCTGTCAATCGTGAGGCCATGATGAGAGCCTTCAATCCAGACTCCAGCAGCGATACCAGTGATGACCAAGGTACTACTTCTGTTGCTCTCGCTACAGCTGAGTCAATCGCTGAGAAAGATGGAGTAGGCTCATATCTATTCACATCGACAACAACTGTAGCTGCTGGAGATGGCATTTCAGCAATTTCCACATCATCCTCTACGACATCATCAGATGATACAAGTAGCAGCTCAGATAACAATGCACCTACTGGAGGCGGTGGATTCATGCAAATGACTTCAGGAGACTTTACAATCACTGGTGTCAATACAACTGATAATGCTACTGATTTCACATCAGGAACCAGTGAGATTACAGATGGCGTTGGAATTTCAAGCGATACTACTGACAATGAAGCCCTTATTTCTTCAGACTTGGCTTCGCAAAATAGTTTATCAGTTGGCGATACATTCACTGTCACTGCAACCGTTGACGACACTGATACAAGCTACACGCTAACAGTCGTTGGTATTTATGACAATTCAACTACGGCTACAACAGCACAACTGATGTCAAATGCGTCAAATCCACAGAATAATATTTATACTAACATCACAACTGCCAATACGATGAAAGGTGAATCTGATGTCCTCGACTCAGCTGTTTACACCCTTTCAAATCCAGAAAATATGTCTGATTTTGTTGACGAAGTTGAATCTGAAATCGATACAGACTCTTATTCAGTAACTTCAAGCGATGAAATCTATGAACAAATGCTTCAACCACTCAATAACATTTCATCTATTGCTCAAAACATCGTTATTTTAGTGGCAATAGCTGGTGCTGTTATTTTGACCCTTATCGTCATTCTAAGTATTCGTGAACGCCGTTACGAAATTGGTGTCCTCATGAGTCTTGGAGAAAGTCGACTCAAAATTATTGGTCAATTCTTTATGGAGCTCTTCATGGTAACACTTGTCTCCATTGTTATTGCTTCCTTTTCAGGTAACTTTGTTGGTAATATTCTCGGTAATCAGTTATTGTCATCGTCTACTACTAGTCAACAAACAACTATGCAAAATGGTGGTCCTGGTGGCGGAGGAGCACCAAATCAAAATAGCGATAGCAACTCTGGTTCTGATAGCACGAGCAATCAAATGCCATCCGGTGGAGGAATTGGTGGCTTTACAGCTGGAATTACTACTTCACAAGAGGTAGAAAATTTAGATATCAAACTAACAGGAACTGATATTGTAAAACTTGGTGGAATCGCACTTCTTATCTCATTCATTTCAACGATTTTAGCAAGTATCGGAATTATTCGTATGAAACCAAAAGATATTTTATCATCAAACTAGAAAGAGGAAATTATGACATTAAAAACAAATGATGTAGGCTATTGGTACACTGACAATCCTGATGATTACCTCTTCAAAGATGTCAATTTAGAATTTGAAAAAGGTATGGTCTACTCTATTTTAGGACAATCAGGAAGCGGAAAAACAACCTTTCTTTCCTTGTTAGCTGGACTGGATACACCAAAAGCTGGCGAAATATTCCTAGAAGACACTGATATTAATAAATCAGGATTGACCAATTACAGAAAGAACTCAGTTTCAACAATCTTTCAAGCTTTCAATCTAATGACATATATGACCGCTCGACAAAATGTTCAAACTGCATTAGAAATTTCAGGTAAAACAGTGGATAATGCAAAAATAGAAGAACTTTTTGAATTAGTAGGTATCTCAAAAGATATCATTGATAAACCAGTTCTAAAGCTCTCTGGCGGTCAACAACAACGTGTTGCAATTGTTCGTGCTCTAGCTACTGAACATGATGTCATCATCGCTGATGAACCAACTGGAAACCTTGACGAGGAAACAACCAAAGATATTGTCAACATTTTCAAAGATATTGCACATAATCAACAAAAAACAGTCATTATTGTGACACATGAATCTGCTGTAGCTGACGAAACAGATATCACTTATGAATTGACCCAAAAACAATTCACACAAATATAAGAAAAAGAGTTGGTGAAAGCCAGCCCTTTTTCAAATTCTGTAGTATTCAAACAAAAAACTGAGTTAATCTCTTAACTCAGTTCATGTATAAAAAATAAAGGGCTAGTCTGTTAAATCATTACCATTTGTAGCAATGACTTTCTTATACCAGAAGAATGAATCTTTGCGATAACGATCCATTGTTCCAAGTTCTTCATCAGTACGGTCAACATAGATGAAACCATAACGTTTGCGAATACCTTCATGAGTAGAAATCAAATCGATTGCTGACCAAGGATTATACCCCATCATGTCCACGCCATCGCTAATAGCTAACTGGATTTGTTCAATATGAGCACGTAAGTAATTAATACGATATTGATCATGAACTTTTCCATCTTCTGTTAAAGTATCATAAGCACCAAGACCATTTTCTGTGACTAGCAATGGCAGACGGTAACGACTGTACATTTCACGAACAGTTGCACGGAAACCAATTGGATCAATTTCCCAACCAAATTCTGTTTTGGGAAGATTTGGATTTTCTGTGCCACGATAGAAGCCAGCTTCACCACGCGCAGTTTGTTGGTCAGCTGATGGATCTTGATTTTCAGTACCATCTGAAGCAGCTACAGTTGATGTATTATAGTAGTTGAAACCAATGAAATTTGGTTTTCCAGCACTCATAATTGCTAAGTCTTCTTCTGTCACTGTTGGAGTCGCATCCAATTCTTCAAGGTACGCCCAGACTAAATTATTGTAGACACCATAAACTGCTGCATCAAGATAGAGCCAGTTACGAATAGCATTATAATTTTGTGAAGCTAATACATCTTCAGGTTTTGATGATGCGGCATAAACAAGTGAAATATTTGGAGCTGGTCCGATTTTTGCTTCTGGCAACATATCATGGCAAATTTGCATAGCTTTTGCTTGAGCGACTAATTGGTGATGATTTTGTTGATAGATTTCTTTAGTGAGGTTAGTTGTCCCTTCTGGTACATGTAGTGTTCCGATAACTGGACCAACCAAAGTAAGCATATTTTGTTCATTAATTGTCAACCAGTATTTAACACGATCTCCAAAATTTTCAAAAAGAACAGTAGCAAACTCAGCAAACCAGTCAATAGACTCATGTTTTGACCATGAACCACGTTCATCCAAGGCTGCAGGCATATCAAAATGGAACATTGTAACAATTGGTTCGATGTCATATTTTAGACATTCATCAATCAAATTGTTGTAAAATTCAATTCCTTTTGGATTAACTTCACCAGTTCCATTTGGCAAGACACGTGTCCAAGAAATTGAAAAACGATAAGATTTGAAGCCCATTTCTGCCATAAGAGCAATGTCTTCTTTGTAATGATGATAATGGTCAACAGAGACTGATAAATCAGCTGTTCCTGCTGGAATTTCCTTAACATCCTGGCATGATGGACCTTTTCCGTCTTCTAGTGCTGCTCCTTCAACTTGATAAGCTGAGGTTGAAGCCCCCCAAAAGAAATTGTCTGGAAATGTTTTTAAGTTTTTGTGTAACATATCAATCTCCTTTTTATTATTCAATGATATTATACCTTTAATTTCACTTGAAATCTAATGTTATAAAACGTATTCCTGATACTATCATAGCTACTATTGATTAATTGAACATCTATTTTTTTATTGATTATTTCTGTGTATTTAACAATTCACTCTCTATTCCTATATAGAACTCCTTTACCGCTATTATATACAAAAAGCAGCAATGTCTTCTTATTATTTAGGAAAAACTTTAGAAAAATTTTATACTTCTCAAAAACGTTGACTAGCAATAATCTTTCATCTTGCTTGCTATTTTTTTTAGAAATGTCTATGATAAGCTTATGACAGAATCAAAGATTAAGAATCAATACCCTAATAATTTTTTAGACTTTTTACCTTATAGAGTAACTTTTTACGATAATAATCTAAAACTAGCCTATAGCAACCATATGCCTGATGGCAGTTTTTTTCCAGAAGAAGATGCAGACCTTTTACCTGACTGGGTTTGGCAAGCTTTAGATAATTCTACTCATAAAAGTTTACATGTCCAGATTCCAACAGAATCATTTGATAAATTGATGCTTCAATCTTATCAAGCTCTCTATGACAAAGATAACATTTTACAAGGGGTTTACTCCTATATACAAGATTTAAAGCCCATCTTGGCTTCCTATCTAGAAGAATCTGGTCAAGCCATTGTAGGATGGTCCGATGTAACATCTGGTGCTTCCATAAAAAACGACCAGTTTGATAATCTTGATTAGGAGAATTTGTGATGAAAAAACAAAAAAATATTGTTGAGATGCTTAATCGATTATCAGAGCATTATGGTCAGCAAGATTGGTGGGAAGATGACAATCGCATTGCTGACTGGATATCAATGATTCTCATTCAACAAACGACAGAGAAAAATGCAAAAAATGCTCTTAACAATTTGACCGACCATCTTGATGTTGATAGTCTGTTATCTATGGAATTGGAAAAACTTCAGGAACTCATTAAACCCGCTGGCTTTTTTAGACAAAAAAGTACCTACATCAAAAATCTCATGATGTGGTTTGAGTCCTATGAAAGCAATTTTGAATCGTTTGAAAGCTGGTCAACAGAACACCTGCGAAAAGAATTATTGACAATCAAAGGTGTTGGACCAGAAACAGCCGATGCTATGCTACTCTATATTTTTGACCGAAAAGTTTTCATTTGCGACCAATATGCAATGAGACTTTTTGAAAGACTAGGATTTGGCAGTTATAAAACTTACGCTAAGATGCACCGAGAAACGCTTAATTTAACTGATAATATTTCCATAAAACAATGCAAAGAATGGCACTCTAGCATTGATGAACATGGGAAAGTTTTTGGAAAAAATCCTGATATAGATGAAACATGGTTAATAGAAAAAAAGAGTTAGGGAAATTTCCTAACTCTTTTATCAATCTCTGTATACTGGCTGAGGTCCAAATGATTGCGAAACTGGCATGATTTCAATGCGATTAATATTGACATGTTGAGGTTGACTTGCAACCCAAGAAACGGTATTGGCAATATCTGCTGGCTGAATGGCGTGAGCCCCTTCATAAATCTTTTCGACCCTATCATTATCACCATCAAATCGAACACTTGAAAATTCTGTCCCTTCACAAAGACCAGGTTCAATATTTGTCACACGAATTTTTGTACCAGCTAAATCAGCTCGTAGGTTCAATGAAAACTGTTTAACAAACGCTTTTGAAGCACCATAGACATTTGCACCAGGATAAGGAACTGTTCCAGCGGTAGATCCGAGATTGACAACCAAACCAGAATTTCGCTTAACCATCTCCGGTAAAATCTGACGCGTCAGATAAATCAAACCAACAATATTCGTATTAATCATGGTTAACCAATCTGAAAAATTCGCCTCATACGCTTTATCCAACCCAAGTGCTAATCCTGCATTGTTTACTAAAACATCAATAGCTTTCCACTCTTTAGGCAAAGATGCCAAAGCCAAATCGACGCTTTCAGTTTTGGACACATCCATTTGTAGGGGGTAAAACCATTTTTCACCCAAGTTTTTTTGAAGTTCCTCAAGCTTTTCTAATCGTCTTGCAGCACCTACAACCTTGTAACCATCTGCTACTAGTTTCTCAACAATAGCTTTCCCAAAACCCGCAGACGCTCCCGTTACTAATGCAATTTTTGACATAAAACTACCTCCATAAAAGTGAAACAATCAAGTGACTCCTAAGACAAAAAACGAGCAAGGAATTGTCCTTACTCGTTTATAAAACTCAGTTTATATTCTAAAAATAGTAAAAATCAGTTTTCAAGTATCGCTAACTCTGCACCTATTATACAGAATTTTCGAAAACTTTGCAGGGATTTTTAATTGTCTAAAGATTGTGCGGCTGTGATAATAGCAAGTTTATAGATATCCTCATCTTTTGAACCACGAGATAAATCATTAACTGGTTTATTTAGGCCTTGAAGAATTGGGCCAATGGCTTCAAACATTCCCAAACGTTCAGCAATCTTATAGCTAATATTGCCTGATTGAAGATCTGGGAAGATAAAGACATTAGCTTTACCAGCAACATCACTATCAGGTGCTTTGATTTGTGCAGCTGCTGGTACAAATCCAGCATCAAATTGAAGTTCTCCGTCTAATTTTAAATCAGGGCGCAACTCCTTAGCAATTCTTGTTGCTTCTTGAACTTTCTCAACTTGAGGACCTCTAGCACTTCCTTTTGTTGAGAAACTGAGCATAGCAATTTTTGGTTCAATATCAAATATTTTAGAAGTTTCAGCTGTATTAATAGCGATTTCAGCCAATTCATGTGCATTAGGATCAATATTTATCGCACAATCTGAAAAAATCAATCGTTGATCAGTTGATTCACGATTCATCAAAAATACTCCAGATGTCCGAGAAATTCCTGGTTTGGTCTTGATAATTTGAAGAGCTGGACGTACAGTATCAGCCGTTGAGTGGATAGCTCCCGAAACCATGCCATCAGCGATGCCCATTTGAACCAACATAACACCAAAATAGTTAGCATCTCTTAAAATTTTATCAGCATCCTCAATTGTTGCTTTCCCTTTACGGATATCAACAAACTCTTGTTTCATTTCCTCAAATTGAGAATAGTTATTTGGATCCATGATAGTGTAGAGTTGTTCAGCAAAACCTAATTTGGCGATTAATTCCTTAACTTCTTTAGGATCACCCAAAATAATTGGCTCAACAAGTCCCTCAAATTTTAGACGAGCCGCTGCACGAACAACACGTGTGTCATTTCCCTCTGGAAAAACAATTTTGACATTTTTACCGATAACTTTTTCTTTTAAACCATCAAACAAAGAATTAATCACAATTATACTCCTTCTAAATTAAAGCTGTAATCTCATGATAACGCTATCAAAATCATCTGTCAAGTCTATTTTCTGACTGATATTCTCATTTGTGAAGGGATCAATGAAACCTATACTATAACAGTGCAAAGCTTGTCGAGTAATACCATAGTCCATTCTCCCACCATATAAGTCATCTCCAAGTAAAGGAAAACCAATGTGTGAGAAGTGAACACGAATCTGATGCGTCCGACCTGTATGAAGTTTGATATCAACTAAACTAACTTTATCGTATCGAGCAATAACTTTATAACTTGTATGGGCGTATTTCCCTAGTGGATCAACACTTCGCGTAATAATGCTATCATCAGAACGAGCAATCGGTGCGATAATATCCCCTTCGTCTGGAAGTTTTTCATCACCTGAAACTAAAGCAAAATAACGTTTTTCAATGGCTTTTTTTTGCAATAATTTATCCAATCGTGCATGTGCATAACCATGTTTTGCAAATAGCATGAGCCCACTAGTATCTTTATCAAGCCTGGTTACAATATGAACTAGCTGATTAGAATAACTTTCTTCTATATAATAGTTTTTTACAAAGTTTGCCATAGACTGAGCATGTAAGGCACTTGGTATACTAGGAATGCCGTGTGGTTTATTAATAATCAAGAAATTATCGTCTTCAAAAACTATGGAGATATTATGTTTAATTGGGTCTAAATTATTCTGAGATTTTTCATTTGGAATGTCAAGTGTCACCACATCACCAACATTCAACAAATAAATGGCATTTCTCTCAATGCCATTTACCCATATATTGCCACCATCAAATTTAATCTTTGCAAGAAGCGCTTTTGAAATATCATGTCCCTTTAGAAATGTTTTAACCTTGACCTGCCTGTCAGCTACAAATTCAAATCTCATGAATCAACATCTCCAACAAAGGCATCTTTGACACGTTCCCAAAAACTCGTGTGGAATGGTGTCGCTACAAAACTAATTTTTTTATCATCCATGCAATAATTGATTTTCGTGACATTTTTATAATGCATGGTTTTATTGTCAATTGAAATGGTATAAATTCCTTGACGCTTGGGAATAATTTCAATTTTATCTTTCTTTGGAATGATAACAGATGAGCCAATCGTTCTATAAACACGGTTATTTAGACTTGCAATTTCTGTCAACTGCAATGCTTCCATTGTCGGATGTAAAATAGCCCCACCCAGTGATTTATTATAAGCGGTACTTCCTGTTGGCGTAGAAACAGACATGCCATCACCACGAAAACGTTCAAATTTTACTTTGTTGATGACAACATCAGCGACCATCGTTTTTTCGATACGTTTAATTGTTGATTCGTTGAGAGCGCGTCCTCTGATGACACGTCCATCTTCCAAAGTAATTTTAACCTTTAAAATTGGATATGAAATCTTATCACCCTTGTCTGCACGAAGATTATCTATTAATTTATCAACTTCAAAGTCACGATAGTCTGTGTAAAACCCCAAATGTCCTGTGTGAATACCTACAAAGCGAACTTTATCTAAACTTTTCTCATACATATGAAAAGCAGATAGAAGCATCCCATCGCCACCAATAGTAATTACGATATCTGGATCTTTTTTTGAGAGATAGAAATCATCATCATCTCTAAACGTATCAAAGAGTTTTGAAGCAACTTTCCTACTTTGATACTTCCCGTTTGCTATAATAGCAACTCGGATTGCTCTATCTATAATCTTCATCTGTGTCATCACTGTTTCCTACACCATCACTTAATTTTCGACTTTCAGGATCAAATAAAAGTTGCGCTTCCCTAATGTCTTCGCGAATTTTTCGCATTTCTTCATCCAATTCAAGCGCAATCTTTGCAGTTGTTTCAAGTCTTTTTTGAATCTCAGTGGGGAACTCACCCTTATACTTATAGTTTAGCGAATGTTCGATTGTCGCCCAAAAATTCATGGCTAATGTCCGAATTTGAATTTCTGCTAAAACTATTTTTTGTCCATTAATCGTATCAACAGGATACTCAATCGTTACATGATAAGAACGGTAACCACTGGCTTTCATATTGTTTATATAATCACGTTCTTGAATCACTTTCATATCATGCCGTGCACGCAAAAGTATCAAGATATCATCCACATCATCAACAAACTGAACCATGATACGAAGCCCTGCAATATCTTGTAAGTCTTGAGCAATAGCATCTTCTTCAATGCCACGAATGATCATTTTTTCTTTGATACTTTCGACTGATTTGACACGTCCTGTGACAAATTCAATTGGCGAGTGACGTTTTTGTTTTCGAAATTGCTTTCGAATACCACGTAACTTAATTTTTAATTCACCAACAGTCTGAATATATGGATCTAAAAATTCTTCCCAATCAATTGCCATGCCATCCCTCCTGAAATAAATGTTTGACCTGACATAAGTTAATTTCTCTTTTGTTCTTGTCAAAAAATCAACTTTCTTATAAAATTAAAACAAACAACTAATATTATACCATAAAAAAGCCAAAAGGAATTTTCTTATGATACACTTAGAAATAGAATATAAAACCCTTCTTAATAAAGATGAATTCAATCGTCTAACAACTTTACTCTCGCATATCAAACCAGTCACTCAGACAAATTATTACTTTGACACTGAAACTTTTGATATGAAGGCACATCGCATGTCTTTACGTATCCGCACTTATTGTGATCGTGCCGAACTAACTCTTAAAATCCCAAAAGATATCGGGAATATGGAACATAATCACGATTTGACCCTTTCTGAAGCAAAAAATATCATTAAGACAGGTCAATTGCCAGACATTCCACTAATTGCCTTGATTCGTGAAAATGGTGTGGAGCCAAAAAGTCTCAAGACATTTGGAAATCTTACAACTACTCGAAGAGAAACTCTGACAGATATAGGGTTGATGGCGCTTGATCATAATCAGTATGCTGATATTATAGACTATGAACTCGAACTCGAAGTGACCGATCCAGAAGAAGGTAAGAGAAACTTTGACAAATTCTTGCGTAAACACCATATTAATTTCAAATATGCAAAAAGTAAAGTAGCACGATTCAGTAGCACCTTAAAGAAAAAGTGATACCTTTATAAAGAAAAGCTGTATTTTTTCATATTTTTTGGTAGAATAGAACCATCACTTTAAAGGAGCTTATTCATTATCATGGCAGAACGCTACGCCGACAAAAAACTCAAACTTTTTTCACTCTCATCTAATGTTGAGATTGCCCAAAAAATCGCCGATTTGGCTGGAGTTCCACTTGGTAAGGTATCAACTCGTCAATTTTCGGATGGCGAAATTATGATTAACATCGAGGAAACTGTCCGCGGAGATGATATCTATATTATCCAATCAACAAGCTACCCTGTAAATGATAACCTTTGGGAACTTCTTATCATGGTTGATGCTTGTAAACGTGCCAGCGCACATACTATCTCCGTTGTAATGCCCTACTTTGGTTATTCACGTCAAGATAGGATTGCTTCTACTCGTGAGCCAATAACAGCTAAACTCGTTGCTAATATGCTTGTAAAAGCTGGTGTCGATCGTGTTTTAACACTTGATCTACACGCTGTTCAAGTTCAAGGATTTTTCGATATTCCAGTTGATAACTTATTTACAGTTCCACTTTTTGCTAAACGTTACTGCGATTTAGGCTTTCAAGGTGACAATGTTGTCATAGTAAGTCCAAAAAATTCTGGTATTAAGCGCGCCCGCAGTCTAGCAGAATACTTGGATTCACCAATCGCTATAATTGACTACGCTCAAGATGACTCTGACCGTGAAGAAGGTTATATTATCGGTGATGTAGAAGGCAAAACAGCAATTATTATTGATGATATCTTGAATACCGGAAAAACATTTGCTGAAGCCGCTAAAATTATTGAACGTGGTGGTGCTACTGAAATATATGCCGTTGCTAGCCATGGACTTTTTGCTGGTGGAGCAGCAGATATACTTGATACTGCACCAATTAAAGAAATTCTAGTGACAGATTCTGTTTCTACAAAAGAACGCATCCCAAACAATACAAAATTCCTTTCTGCGAGTGATCTTATTTCAGATGCTATCATTCGTATTCATGAGAAAAAACCTGTTAGCCCGCTATTTGCATACAATGCTCAAAATCATTAATACCATATAAATTCTCTATATCTCCATTCATGTGGTAAGATATGGGGATTTATTTTTTTGATTTTGATAACAAGCTTCACTCCAAACACTTACAAATACCATTATCAATAAACCACTTTTCCTACTGAGAAAGTGGTTTATTCTTTATAACATAAATTGAAAGCTGATAAATAAGAGGACTTCTGATACAACAAGTTTTTTAGATAAAAGTTGTTACCCATTCTCTATAGACAGCACCACAAAATCCCTTTAACTGATGAACTCCTGAATCTTTATTTGTTAAAATCACAAGTGCTTTTGACTTGTCGGGCATCAGTGAAACTAAAGACTGATAACCTTGTCCCCATCCTAGAGAAGATAACTCTAACCCTGATGGCGTATCATCTAAAAAACAACCCAGTCCTAACCATTCTTCATATTTTGAAGTTAATAATAACGAATAGACATTTTTAGGGATCGCCAAAGAAGATTTTCCATGTAATCCATTCACAACTTCTTGAATAAAAGTGAGCAAGTCGGTACCACTTCCCCATAAACCACAGGCTGCGGCATAAGGATAAATAGAGTAGCTATCTTTTAACTCATGATTTTCTTGATTATAACCCTTTACAAATGTATTTGAATTGATATCAGATAAACTTTCAAGGTATTTAAATGATTTCAAACCTAAAGGTTCAAAAATCATTTTAGTAATTAATGTGGAAAAATCTTGCTTGAACTTTTCTTCTAAGAAGAATTGTAATATCATATAACCATGATCTGAATACAAAAATTCGCCATAATTGTCTAAAGTTACATCAGTTATTAAATGTTCCCTATTTAATTCTTTATTAGGTAGGAAATTTTCTTCTTTATCAATAAGTCCACTTACATGCCTCAAACAATCCTCTACCGTAACGCGTTCATCAGGAAAATCGCTGAGTTCTTTTTTTATAGTGTCATCTAAACTTACTTCATTACTGGCTATCAATTTTATGATAAGTATGCTTGTCACAAGCTTGCTAACTGAGCAAAAATTATAAGAACTGTCCTTGCTATCACCAGTAGGTATGGTCAATACCTCCTGATCAGAAGTAACTTCACCTACAAAACAGTTAGGTATTTTATATTTGCTTTTTGTTTTCTTCACAACTTCATTCATACTAGCTCCCTTTGTTCAAAGACTATTCATTTTTTAGAAAATCGCTTTCATTATGTCTACTAGGTGTAGATTATAACATAAATTAAGGAAATCTCTTTTCAAAAAAAGAAACTTTTAACTAGAGATTTTCAATGATTCTTAAAATACCATTACTTTCTAGGACTTATTTCCTTGAATTTTTGAAGTTTTACCCTTATAATGGAAATTAAGTGCAAAAACTATATTTATTAGGAATATTGCTATGTAATAGCTTATATACATTCTAAATAAAAAATCAAATCAAGTAAAAATAGTATCTTACAAAGCACGGCTAGACCTCTCATTTATCATTTTAAAATCCATTCATAACTATCCTAGAAAGTGAGGACAATACAATTATATACTTAGATAATGCTGCTACTACCGCCTTAACTCCAAATGTTATTCAAGCAATGAATGATGTCATGACTAGCGATTTTGGAAACCCCTCAAGTATCCATACATTTGGTCGTAAAGCGAACCAACGTCTTAGAGCAAATCGTCAGGATGTAGCAAATATATTAAAAACACAAGCACGACGTATTACTTTTACCTCAGGAGGGACAGAAAGTAATAATACCGCTATCAAAGGTTATGCCCTTGCCAATCAAAATAAGGGAAAACACCTTATTACTACTGCTATAGAACATCACTCTGTTCTTCACACTATGCAATATTTGGAAGAACGTTTTGGTTTTGAAGTTACTTATCTCCAACCCCAAAAGGGAAAAATCACTGCAGACCAAGTTGCTCAAGCACTCCGTGACGATACAATTCTAGTTAGTATCATGTTTGCAAACAATGAAACCGGTGAACTACTTCCCATTAAAGAAATCGGACAATTGCTAAAAGATCATCAGGCTGTTTTCCATGTAGATGCTGTACAAGCAATTGGAAAAATGGCTATTCATCCCGAGGAAATGAATATTGACTTTCTATCTGCTTCTGCTCATAAATTTCATGGACCAAAAGGTGTCGGATTTCTCTACTCTACTCCACATCATGTTGACAACCTCTTCCATGGTGGTGAGCAAGAAGAAAAACGTAGGGCTAGCACCGAAAATATCATAGGGATTGCAGGGTTGTCTCAAGCACTTACGGATAGCTATTTGGCCTGGAATAAAAATTTTGAATACATCCAAAATTTAAATCAGATTTTTCTTGACGAGTTAACACCTGTAGACTACTATATCAATGGTGAAATGGATAGAATACCTCATGTACTCAACTTAGGATTTGTCAACCAAAATAATGGCATCCTATTGACACAGCTTGATCTAAACGGTTTTGCTGTTTCCACTGGTTCTGCTTGTACTGCTGGAACAGTTGACCCTAGTCATGTCTTGACAAGCATCTATGGAAGTACATCACCACGATTAAAAGAGTCCATACGCATCAGCTTTTCTGAGCAAAATACACCAGACGAAGTTATTAAACTTGCAATAAAATTAAAAGAAATCATAGGAGAAAAAGATGGCATTTGAAAAAGAAGTTACCTTGAAAGACTGCTTGTATACCTATAGTATTAGTGATAATATAAAAAAATATACGCTCCGTGATACTACTTTTATTCAAAATAGAATTGGTAACTACGAACTCTCTCGTCTTTTGGAGAGGGTGCCAAATTCTGGTGAAGGATTTCCTTTAAAAATAACAATTAATAAAGATCTAACAGGGTTCAAACTGTCAATAACTGATAAATCTGGTTTACGATTTGTCAATATTTTCAATGTTGAAGAGAATAAAATTCTTCAAGAAAAGTTTTATTTCCTGATGGATAGCTTAGTTGAACGAGATATTTTTACAAAATCAAAAAAATAACACTCTTAAGATGTTATTTGAATCATCATATTTTTCGTGCAAGAGACAATCCTATTAGACCTGATAGAAAAAATCTATGTCCTTCATAGGTTTTTTCTATCACAATTTCAGTTAGTACTGTTGCACTTTTCACAAACTTTTTGCTACAATAGTAGTATTCATTAACCAAGGAGAAAACACTGTGACCATTGATAAGTCTATACCAAATGCGACAGCAAAACGACTCTCGCTATATTATCGTATTTTTAAACAATTTAATATTGAGGACGTCGAAAAAGTCAGCTCTAAACAGATTGCTGATGCTATGGGAATCGATGCAGCTACTGTTCGTCGTGATTTTTCCTATTTTGGTGAACTTGGTAGACGTGGTTTTGGTTACAATGTTGAGAAACTAGTGAATTTTTTTGCTGATATTTTACATGACCACTCCACAACTAATGTTTTACTAATTGGTTGCGGAAATATTGGACGTGCACTTCTCCGTTATCGCTTTCATGATAGAAATAAAATGCAAATTGCTTTGGCTTTTGATAAAGGTGATAATGAACTTATTGGAACAAAAACATCCGATGGCATCCCAATATATGATATTTCTTCAATTAAAGAACGAATTGAAGGGACTGGAATTGAAACAGCAATACTGACAGTGCCTAGTTCCCATGCTCAAGAAGTAGCTGATATTATTGTTGAAGCAGGGATTAAGGGAATTCTAAGTTTCTCTCCCGTTCATTTAAATGTTCCAAAAGGAACTATCGTACAATATGTTGATCTGACAAGTGAACTACAAACTTTACTTTACTTTATGAGTCAATCAAATTAAGGAGACGAAATGACAAAACCAATTATAGGAATTATAGGAAATGAGCGTTCAAATGCTGCTCATGATAATATGTTATGGTCTTATGCTCCGTCTGGTTTTGTTAATGGCGTTAAAACCGCTGGCGGCCTTCCTCTCATTATTCCAATTGGATTTTCTGAGACTGCTACGGACTATATATCAATGGTAGATAAAATATTACTAATTGGTGGTCAGAATGTGGACCCTGGTCTTTATGGTGAAGATAATCAGGCTAGTGAAAATGATTTTTTAAAAGCACGTGATACTTTTGAGTTAGCCTTGATTTCTGAAGCTGTGAATCAGAGAAAACCTATCTTTTCAGTTTGCCGAGGCACACAACTTATGAATGTTGCTCTAGGTGGGTCACTTTATCAAGATATTGAGAACCATTGGCAAAATGCCCCTGCTGATTCACTCTATCATGATATGGTCGTTGAAAAAAATTCTAAGTTAGCTGAAATTTATGGTACATCTACTGCTATCAATTCATTTCATCATCAAAGTATCAAACAATTAGCTCAAGATTTGCGTATCATTGGTCGAGATCCAAAAGATGGAACTGTAGAAGCTGTCGAATCTGTTAATCCTAAATTACGTTTTCTTGGTGTCCAATGGCATCCAGAGCTCCTTATTGAAACTAGAACAGAAGATCAAAAGTTATTTAATTATATAGTTAATGAGTTTTAAAGAATATCTGTTTCTTCTCTAAAGCTAAAATATTCTTTTTTCCCAACGATGATGTGATCAAGGCAAACAATGCCAATGTCTTCACATGATCGTTTTATTTTTTCAGTGAACCTCAGATCATTTTCGCTAGGACTTGATGATCCTGAAGGATGGTTATGGACAATAATCACCGATGTTGCCATATTTTTACAAGCATAATAAAGAATTTCTCTTGGTTCTGCAATTGATCTTCTTACAGTTCCAATAAAAATCGTTTTCTGCTCAATAATACGATTTTGTGTATCTAAATAGAGAGTAACTAAGGTATGCTGTCTGTCAGCAGTCCGAATAAAAAATCCTATAACCCCTAAAAGGTAGTGAACACTATTGCTCATTACCTTTTTCATTTCTTCGCTTTACAACAATTTACTTATACTTTTTCTCGCGTTTTTCAAAAGCTTCTTTGCCACCCTCGAGAATTTCTACTACATGCTCTCTAATTCCTTGCTTTTTAAGTGTGTAAGGTACATTTTTAGTATAAGTATTTTCCAAAGAACCGTTAATATAGTCAAACTGAATTCTTTTATTATTAGGTGAATCCTCCGAGTGCTGGTTAGCAACAATTACATTTTCAGCATCCGCACCAACAACAATATTTGGATTATGAGTGACTAAAATAATCTGTCTTTCTTTTTTCTTTTGCTTTAAGTAGTTTGTCAAGTCATTATAAATTGCACGATTATCTAAACTATCCTCAGGTTGATCAATAATTACAGGCTTTTTATCTTTACTAAATTCCAAAATCAGCGTCAATACTACAAATGCTTTCTTGCCCTGTGACATTTGTTCGAAATTATCACCATCATATTGCAAAACATAGTTAATTGTGTACCAGTGTTGAGATAAAACATCTTTAATCAAATCATTTTGGTTTTTGCCTTGATTATAGGACAGATTTAAATTATCAAAAATTTTACCTATCTCCCTGAAAGAATTTCTATCAAATTCTTCTATAAAATGGTTATTTGTGGTATTTCTACCATTTAAATATTTGATTTTTTCTTCAAATTTTATGGGTTGAAAATTTATTTTTATTTCAACGGGAGTTGCTTTAACTTCAAACTCATTTTGTAATTGTTCGCGAAGTACTCCAAATTTAGCGTAACTACTTAGTGTTTTTGTTTGTATTTCATTGATTTGCGCCTCAAGTTTTTCTTTACTATCCTCGTATTTAATAAATGCATCAAGTTTCAGTTGTTCTTGTTTTTGAATTTCTGTCAATTTTCTTAAACTTTCATTATTTGAAATATTTTCTTGACCTTGCTTAAAAATTTCTGAATTCCAAATTTCATCTACTTTTGATTTATTTTTGGTAAATATTTTATTCTGCTCATCGGCTAACTCCTTAATTTTTTGTTGCCATTTTTCATTAGCTTCTTTCTTTAATATCTCAATATATTCTTCTAAACTTTCTCTAAATTTCGTATCATCGGATGAAGGTATCGGAGTTGAAATAGAAATTTCTATATTTCCTATATCGTTCAAATTATTAATATTAATTTCGGACAGCCTCTGACGATTTAAGTGGTGCTTAAGCTCTGACTCCGACTGTCTATATTCTTCAGATTTTTGCTCTGAAAAATCACTTTTCTTTTCTTGTTCTGAAATTTGTTCCTTAAGTTTCTGCAGCTGTGCTTCTATACCTTGTTTGTCACCCTCAGGTTTTGTTAGAGTTGCTAATTTATCTTTTAAATTCGACCATTCTTGAATTAAATTGTCAATTTCATTTTGGTTTCTTCTCGTATCTTCTTCATATTGTTCTATCTTTCTATAATTATCATCGTCAGATTTTACCGTGCTTCTTACTAATCTGTTACGCTGTATGTCGTTTTCTGCAATTTGAATCATATAGTCTTGTGGTAAAAATTCTAAGTCTTGGTGTTCTTGCCCATCACGCCAACGAATACTAATATCCTTATCAAAAACATGCATACCTCTTTTGGTCTTTTCGTCAATAGGAATAAAATGTTCATTTCCTAGTGCTTTTGCTATAGCATTAGTTAATGTTGATTTTCCTGTTGACCTACCGCCAATAACAGTATTAAGTGATGAACTCAAATAAATTCTCCTTGCGTCACTGAGCTCAAGAGAATCAATTACTTGATAATCTAGTTTCGTATCAGGATTATCTTTGCCTAGCGAAATTCTATCTGAAGGCTCGAACATAATTTGTCGTAACCCTTCAAAATTTAAATCAGCTTTTATCCATGAAAATTTTTCTCCAATTTTTTCAAATGAATGGGCGTCAGATGATTGCAATAATGGTTTTCCTTGTGAGTTTATATATTCTTTATCTGCATCTAGATTTTTCTGGCTATCACTTGAATGGATAAAGAAGTTGCAACGTGTAGCTATGTCTTCGAAGACAGAAGATAAGCGAGAGCTACCTTTTCCACGTCCTAGAATACCTATCATATAACGATTTCTTATGCTTAGGCTTTTGTCATCCAAACACTTAACTAAATCATCAAAATTTACTACTGCTTTCTTATAATCTTCTTTACTAGAAATAACATTAAGCCTTTTGTTAACAACCTTTGCTGACATATTTGATAAAAAAGATTTAATCTCAAACTCATTCAGTTTATTATCAAAGATAACATGTATATCACATGCTTCATCTTTGGCATTACCATTTTCTAATCTAAGCTCCAAATTTAAAAATACTACTATCCCTTTATCTTCCAGTTTTCTTTTTAAAGAAAAATCTTGCTCTGAAAAATTAAAATAATTTGTTAGTCCGATTGCATTGATGTCATTTTCCTTCAATTTTTCTAGGAACTTATCGAAGCACTCTTCTTGATTATTTTCATTCATCTTATATTGATTGCTTAAATGAGAGTGTGAATACAGAGAATGCACATGCAAATCCCATTTCCTAAATTGAGAACCCCTATTTTTATCCATTTATTTATTCCTCCATTACATCTTAAAATAAGGTTAATAATATAACTATAAGCCCCCAAATTTCTCTCGCATCGTCGGATTATTCCTTACCAACTTCTTAACCGTCAAATCTTCAGCCTTGTTATTAGCAAGACGTAAGTTATTCTCAGAAGAAAGAAGGGCATCTTTGGTTTTTTGTAAATGTGTAATCGTCTTGTCTATTTCATCAATGGCTGTTTTGAATTTACGGCTGGCTAGATCGTAGTTTCTAGCAAAACCTTCTTTGAATGTATTCAAATCTTCCTCAAAGTTCGTTATATCAATGTTTTGTTCACGAACTAAGGCCAGTTCTTGTTTATACTGTAATGAATTCATTGCAGCATTTCTAAGCAGGGTGATAATCGGAATAAAAAATTGTGGCCGGATAACATACATTTTCTCATATTCGTAAGAGACGTCCACAATCCCATTGTTATACAGTTCATTATCTGCTTCCAACATTGTAACGAGAATGGCGTATTCACATTTCTTTTCACGGCGGTCTTTGTCTAGCTCTTTGAAGAAGTGTTCATTCTTTTTCTTGGTAGCTGTTTCATCACCTTCATTTTTCATTTCGAACATGATTGAGATAATTTCAGTGCCGTTATCGTCAAACTCACGGTAGATATAATCGCCTTTACTACCAGACGTAACATCGTTATCCTTGCCAAATTGAGCATTTTTAAAGGCAGTCATCCTAAAGCGGTTAAATTCAATCTCGCAATGTTGTTCGAGACTTTCGCCAACCATTTTCGTCGATTGCTTAGCTTTAAAGTCTTTATAGAAAGCAATTGTTTCTTCTTTTTGCTTCAATTCACTTTCGTATTTATCTTTAAGCGAATTCTTTTCCAACTCATTTTCTTTGGCTTGAAGTTTCAATTGCGTTTCAAGTTCCGATAAAACCTTTTCATTTTGAGAAACGATTTGACTGAGCTCAAGTGTTTTCTCATGGTTCAAAGTCTGAACTTGAGCCGACAGTTCAGCAATTTGCTTCTCTTTACTGGAAATTTCTGCTTGCATCGTTTGTTCGACGTCTTTTTTAACAATTTCTTTTTCAGTGGTGAAATTGGCAATTTGATTTTGGAGTTGAATTAATTCTTTTTCTTTATCTACTAAGGCTTGTTGAATCTCATACTCTTTTTGTTTTTCAAGTGATTGTGATTGGTTCTTTAATTCAGCTATTTGTTCATCTTTTTTAGATAATTGTTTGTCAAGTTCGTTTTTGGATTTTTCTTCAACTAGGGCTAGTTCACTGCTGTGTTGATGCTTAATCTGTTCAAGCTTTTCATGAATTTCTTCATTGAACTCTTTGGTTCGAACTTGATTCAAGATATCTGCATAGCCTGCCTCATCAATGGTGAAGGCTTTGCCGCAGTGGGGACATTTTATTTCGTGCATTATTCTTCTCCTGTATTATCTTTTCTCTCTGACGCTAAAATAACTTGCTTCACATCTTCCAAATAGTCATCCGTCACCTCTGGTATCAGTTGACTCCCTTCAATCGCATTCATCATCACAGCCTCTTTCTCTTTCAACCGATTATAAACTAGTCGATCGATAAAGCCGTTGTGCGCCTTGTTTCCCTCTGTCATCAAATAATAATAGCGTGTGTATTGATCATCAGCTAGTCCTAAACGATGGATACGATCACGCGATTGCAACATAAAAGTCAAATTAAAGTTGTATTCAAAGTAGACCGCATCATGAACTGATTGGTGTAATGAAATGGACTCTCCTAAGGTTGCCGGGTTTGAAATCAACACTTGAACGGGGCCACTGCGAAATTGATTGATCAATTCAACACGGTCCTCTTTAGGGGTTTGCCCGTAAATCAAATGCGATAGTATTCCTTTTTCTTTTAACGCATTGTCGATTTTGTGCATGGTGCCAACAAACACCCCCCAAACAATAACCTTCTTACCTTCAGCAACAAGTTGCTCAATGAGTTGCATTCCTGCAATAAACTTGGGTGTCACGATCGAGTCTACACCGGCATCAAGATACATCCGTTGTTTTGCTTTACTTTGTTCGGCCGAATCAAGCGCAGACGCTAACGAATAATCCATCTCATCAAATAAAAAGCCTAGGTCTTGTAGGTTGATTTTTTCAGTTAAAAGGGCGGGATTGGTTGAAGCTTGTAACAATCGAATATATCGCCCCAAAACATTGGTCTCAACTTCGTGAATCGTTTTGGCCAAATCTGCTTGGCTGCTACTTGGTTGGACCATGACTAATTGGTCTGGTTCTGCTTCAGGAACGTTTAAATCTTTTTTCGTCGTGCGCCAGAAAAAGGGTTGCATCTTCTCGTTAATCTCTTTCGCATTTGACACTTCCAATTCATGAATATCCCAACCAAAGAATGACTCGTATTCATTGTCATAGAGCAAGTGTAGAAAATTATAAATATCCTTGTATGAATTGGGAATAGGTGTTCCTGTAAGTACGTAATGATAACGGGCTTGCTTGCCTAGCTCTAAAGCGTTTCGCGCACGTTTTCCTACTGGATTTTTAATGCGATGCACCTCATCGAACGCTATCATTGTCTTTTCATCAATTAAGGCATTCAAAACCGACAGTTTCCATCCAAAGAGCGATTCATAATTAATCACAATCACATTGGCTATCCCCCAATTCGTTCGGATGTCAGCTGGATTATCAAAGTCTTTCAAGTTCATGAAGGAAAGTTGGCGCTTATCACCAAATACTTCGATGAATTCTGTGCGCCAAGCTTCAAAGGCATTCAGTGGTGCAATGACTAATAGTTTATTCACTTCATCCAGTGCTGAAGAAGAAAGGAAAGCAAATGCGCCATAGGTCATGGCTGTTTTTCCTGCACCAGGCACACTAAAATTCGCAGCCCGTTTCATGGTCGCCAGATAAAAACTTGCTTGAACTTGTTGGGGTTTTAAGGGACGACTAATTTCTTGATCAACGACTTCTTTAAACTGCTGTAATTCATCATTCCATCGATTATCGTACTCTTTAATGGTCATCCCAGCAACTCGCTGTTCGTTAATGGCATAGTGATTTTGTTCAATGAAAGCACGTATTTCTTGATCTACCTCAAGACTGCCGTTGAGTCTGTCGTTAAGCTTTTCAATCAAGTCAGTGAGCTGAACATAATTCAACTCACTGGAAAGTACTAATTGGTCAATGTCTTGAAAGAACGATTGGTAACGTTCTAGCAATCGGTTAATTTTACGTGTTTTTAGAATCCCCTCATCATTATCGACGAACTTAAATAATCCATCTAAACTTACCAACCGAACGTTAGAACTCATCTTCGTATACCTCTATTAGGTCACCACTTAAAAGATTGATTTTAACTAGCATCTCCCGAATTTCGACCACTTGATCTTTAGAAAAATTTGAGAACTGTAGATTACCCGTTAGACCATCTCCGCGTTTCATATCATTTAAGGTATTCAGTGTCTCCCTTACATCCGCGATAAAACTATCGACATTCTTGCCACGATTTTGACGATTAACGGTCTTATTATACACTTCACTGATTTGGCGTAATTCTGGCGTGGCTTCTTCCAATCGTTTGCGGTAATCTGCAGCCGATTGGATAGGTTGACTTTCTAGCTTGTCCCGAAAATCTTCAACAAAGTCTTCGATAGCATCATTGTAATCATCATTATCAACAGAACTGACAATGTTCTTTAAATAATCACGAACTTCCCTAACGGTATCGCCACCAGTGTGGACCATTTTCCCTAATAATGCAAAAGCCGTTTCTTTTGTTTGTTCGTATTTTGGTCCCTGATTGGGAAAAGTTTTTGCAAATTTCTTTGCAAGCTCAAATAATGGATTATAAAGTTTAGCATCTTTGATAATATAATAAGCCTCGGTCGAAGCATTAATAAACTCAAGAAAATCATGGGTTAACTCAATGGTTGCTATTCGATTTTCTATTTCTTTGAGAGTTATATTAGCTTCATTCGCATAATCTTTTTTCGTCATTAAGCCATCGCTGATGATTGTTTGATAAATATCTACCGCCAAATCCACAGGGTCATATTGAAGTTTCTCTTCGGTTCCC
>CAZPYI010000012.1:0-25813 GCA_964590305.1 uncultured Streptococcus sp. | reverse complement strand
GTAGAAAATTGTAGCCGGGTAGTAGTCTTGCAGATTTGTATGACGAGCTAAATATGTCAAAGGAACTTAGAAGAGCGCATCAAATTAATGATAAAGCTGTAATGGAAGCCTATGGTTTTATTAAGACAGTTGATGGGAAGAAAACATGGTTAAGTGAAAGTGAGACAGTGAGTAAGCTTTTCGAAATGTATGAAGAACTAATTAGCAAGTAAAGTATGCCTTTAAAGATGAATTAATTGGGTAAAATTTATTATTTTTTTAAATAATAAATAAATTTATAAAATGACTAATATTCGTTTTTGATAATAGTTTTATTTCGGGGACAAATGATGGGACAAATTCTCTTGAGACAACCAAAAAAGCCTTTAAACAAAGGCTTTTTTATGTATAGTATGATGCCCCCTGCAGGGCTCGAACCTGCGACCCATGGATTAAGAGTCCACTGCTCTACCAACTGAGCTAAGGAGGCAAGAAGCTGTATTGGCACCGGTGATTCACGTTTTGTATTGAACCCGCACACATAAGCAGGTGGGCAACTCGCTTCTCCTTAGCTGCTTCCGCGTGAAACGGCATGCATACTGGAGAAAGACTTTTGTTTCCCTAAAATACAAAAAAATAGTCGGTCAACACTTAGATGTGAATTCGTATGCCACAGCAATCTTTCTATATTTTTATGATACCATTTTTTAGGTAAAATTCAAGTAAAATTCTAAAAACTACTCCACCATATTTTTGAGGATTACTCTGAAAGCTTATCAATTCGGTCTTTGTTAGCTCCCAAAGCACGTTCATATTTTCCAGTTTCATTTGGTTCAAAGTAATTTTGACCAAGTAGTTTATCAGGTAGATATTGTTGCTTGACCCATTTGTCAAGATAACTATGAGGGTACTTATAGTCCTGTGCATTTCCTAGTTCTTTACTTCCTGAATAGTGTCCATCACGAAGATGACGGGGAATAGGTAGACTGCCTTTACTATGTAAATCAGAAATGGCACTATCAATAGCAGTAATTGCGGAATTCGATTTTGGTGATAAAGCTAAATCAATGACAATATTTGCAATAAGGATTCGTGCTTCGGGGAATCCTATTTTTTGTGCAGCGTTGAGGGCAGTTATCGTATGAATCTGCGCATCAGGATTGGCAAGCCCAATATCTTCATAAGCAATAACGGTTAATCGTCGTGCCAAGCTTGGCAAATCTCCTGCCTCAATAAGTCTGGCTGTATAATGAAGGCTGGCATTGACATCAGAACCTCGAATAGATTTCTGCAGGGCGGATAAGACATCATAGTGCCCATCACCATCCTTATCTGTAGTGATATAACTACGCTGTAAGCTGTTTTCAACCGTATCAAGAGTAATATGACGTACGCCGTCATCATTCGCATGTGTGGACATAACAGCTAAATCAAGTGAATTAAAAGCGGAACGTAAATCGCCATGTGTAGCAGTTGTGATAAAATCAAGGGCATCTTGATCGATTTTAATATCAAAAGCAAAACCACGGTCGTGGTCTGCTAGCACACTTTCAAGTGCTTGTTTGATATCCGCATTTGATAAAGGTTCCAATTCAAAAATCTGTACGCGTGAGCGAACGGCAGGCGTCACTGAGAAGAATGGGTTTTCTGTTGTCGCTCCGATCATGATAATGTTTCCATTTTCAAGTAAAGGCAGCAAAAAATCTTGTTTGACTTTATCTAGTCGATGGATTTCATCAAGAAGTAGAACAAGTCCACCTGAAAATTTGGCTTCATCCGCAATTTCTTGCAAGCGTTTCTTGTTATCAGTCGTTGCATTAAACGTGCGAAAGGCATATTTTGTCGTTCCTGCAATAGCTGAGGCAATTGATGTTTTTCCGATTCCAGGTGGTCCAAAAAGAATCATTGAAGAGAGCATATTGGCTTCAACCATTCGACGGATGATTTTTCCTTGCCCAACCAGATGTTGCTGGCCAATGACTTGATCAATGTTTTTTGGGCGCATGCGGAGTGCAAGATTATCAGGCATAAGTTTCCTCCAAATAGTAGCTGAAGATGAGGTCGTCTATATAATTCTTGTCTATGTAGAATTGTTTTGGTAAACGTGCTTCGAGGTGAAAGCCTAATTTCTCATAGAAAGCAATAGCTTTTAAGTTAGTTGAAAGAACATGAATAAGGACTTTTTGGAAATCATCTGCCTGTGCGACTTTGAAAAACTCCTCAATCAGCTGGCGCCCGATTCCCTGACCACGTTTTTCCCGAAAAACAGCAATGCCAAAAGTAACGATATGACGTCCACTTGGAAAAGGATAATAGGGACGATAGTCTAGAACGCCAATAATAACTTGATTTTCTTCTGCTACCAAAAAATGTGTTCCATTTTCAAAATCAGTAATAATTTTTTCTTTGCTTGTCACAGGAATTAATCCAGGAGTGTTTTCGCTTGTCCATGTTTTATTTTCAAGTTGGACAACCTGGTCAACATCTGTGAGTAGCATTGGTCGTATTTTCATGTTCATTCCTCTGTAAGTGTGATAAAATAATTGTAACATAAATAAGGAAAAGGGTTGAAAAAATGGCTAACTATGGCTTTATATCTATACTAGAAGAAGAAATGGAAAAAAACTTTGCATATGATTTTGCAATCAATTGGGATAAGAGAAATCATGCTGTGGAATTGAGTTTCATTCTTGATGCGCAAAACATAAAAGGCATTGAGACTTTAGACCTTGATGATGAATCCGTCTCGGAAGACATTGCACTGGAGGAGTTTGTCCTTTTTTATAATCCTGATAAATCACATTTTGATGAAGATGACTATCTAGTTGCTCTGCCGTTTAATGCTAAGAAAGGTTTGTCTCGCGAATTTTTCACTTACTTTGCTAGCTTTCTTAATGATGTGGCTGATGCTGGTCTGGATGGCATAATGGATTTCTTAACAGATGATAGTATTGAAGAATTTGAGATGATATGGGATAAGGATGCATTTGATAAAGGTAAGGACGCTTTACCTGAAGGCAAGAGCTACCCTTATCCGAGATACTGAAATATAAAATGAGGTGACATGATGGATAAATGGCAAGAACTAACCATTGAAGTAAATAGGGAGGTTGAAGAAGCAGCGTCTAATATATTAATTGAATCTGGCAGTCAAGGTGTTGCTATTGAAGATAGTGCAGACTACTTTGGAAATGTCGGACGTTATGGCGAGCTTTTTCCAGAGGTGGAACAACTTGAGACGGTTAAGATAACAGCCTATTACTCAGAATCAAGTGATATTGAAACAATCAAAGAAGAAATCACAAGTCGATTGAAAGAGTTGGCGACATTTGGCTTAGAAACAGGTCAAGTGCAACTCTTAACCAAGGAATTGGCTGAGGAAGACTGGGCAGAAAACTGGAAAAAATACTATGAGCCTGCGCGTATCACTCATGATTTGACAATTGTACCATCTTGGACAGATTATCAGGCAAGTGCTAGTGAAAAAATTATAAAACTGGATCCCGGGATGGCTTTTGGTACAGGGACGCACCCAACTACAAAAATGAGCCTTTTTGCTTTAGAGCAAGTGCTACGTGGTGGTGAGACGGTCATTGATGTAGGAACGGGGTCTGGCGTTTTATCTATCGCCAGCTCACTTCTAGGAGCAAAGAACATCTATGCTTATGACCTTGATGATGTGGCAGTGCGCGTGGCTCAGGAAAATATAGACCTTAATAAAAATACAGACAATATCCAAGTGTCTACAGGAGACCTTCTAAAGGGCGTTACGGTCCAATCGGATGTCATTGTAGCCAATATCCTTGCGGACATTTTGATTCATTTAACAGATGATGCTTTTCATTTACTTAAGGATCAAGGGTATCTGATAATGTCTGGAATTATCTCTGAAAAATTAGACTTGGTTTTAAATTCCGCACAAGAATCTGGATTATTTCTTGAGACACATATGACACAAGGCGAATGGCATGCACTTATTTTTAAAAAGACCGATGATATGTCGGGTGTGATTGGTGGCTAGATGCAACAGTATTTTGTAAAAGGACAAGCCGAGCCAATTGTTGAGATTGCAGACAAAGATACATTAAAACACATGTTCTCTGTCATGCGATTGGATAACGGTGACAAGCTTGTGCTAGTTTTTGACGACCACATCAAGCGATTATCAAGGGTTTTGGATAGAGAAAAGCATCTTTTTGAAGTCATTGAAACGTTAGATTCTAATGTTGAACTTCCAATAGACGTAACAATTGCTGTTGGTTTTCCAAAGGGTGATAAATTAGAATTTATTGCTCAAAAAGTGACGGAATTAGGTGCCGCACAAGTCTGGGCTTACCCAGCCGATTGGTCTGTGGTCAGATGGGATAAGAAGAAACTAGCTAAAAAAGCTGATAAACTAGAAAAAATTATTCAGGGAGCTGCTGAACAAAGTAAGCGAAATCGGATTCCCCAACTGAATCTTTTTGAACGACAATCGGATTTTTTTGACAGTATTTCGAGTTTCGATAAGGTTTTGATAGCTTATGAGGAATCTGCAAAAGCAGGCGAAACTGCCACCTTTGCTAAAGAAATGACTTCTATAACTCCTGGGGAAAGACTTCTCTTTATTTTTGGGCCAGAAGGAGGCATTTCTCCTGATGAGATAGAAATATTGCAAAGTCTGGGTGGTCAAAAAATCGGTTTGGGACCTCGAATTATGCGTGCTGAGACGGCACCACTCTACGTATTGAGTGCTGTCAGTTATGCTTTGGAGTTAATGAAGAAGTAATCCGATTTTGCCTATAAGTAGCTAGAAGTAATAAAAAAGACAATGATATTGTGTTCTGTTCTGTAAATCAGATATAGGAAAAGTTCTGTGTTCATAGATTTGGAGAAGTAAGCACTGATATCATTGGATTTTTTGATTAAAGCTATAAAATATGCTTATTGCTATTAAAAATGACAGGTATATTGTTTCTGAGTTTTCTTCATGGTATACTACTCTAAGTTTGATATTGAAGGAGTGTATCTGATGAATATTACAGTTTTTTGTGGCGCCAGTATGGGAAGTGAACCCGTTTTTGAAAGATCGGCTTTTAAAATGGGAGAATGGATTGCTAGCAGGAAAAACACATTGGTTTATGGTGGTGGCAAAGCAGGTCTAATGGGAGTTGTGTCTGAAGCGACATTAAAATTTGGTGGTGAAGTGATTGGTGTTATCCCTGAGTTTCTAAAAAATCGTGAGCTGGCAAATACGAATATCACTCATTTAAAAGTTGTTGAATCTATGTCAGAGAGAAAGCAAGAAATGGCAAGGCTAGGTGATGCTTTTATTGCACTTCCGGGTGGTCCTGGAACGCTTGAAGAAATCACAGAAATGATTTCTTGGGCACGTATTGGGCAAAATCCAAATCCCTGTATCTTTTTTAATACTTCTGGATTTTATAACCCGGTGAGAAATTCTTATGATAGTATGGTTGAAACGGGTTTTCTGACCCATGAAGATAGAGAAAAGATATTGTTTTCAGACTCTTTTGCTGAAATCAATGCATTCATAAGTAACTATTCTGCACCAAAGATAAGAAAATATTGAGTGTATGGCACGGCAGTATATTCTGATAGTTTGTTAGATGAGGGACCTTTGCTATTTGTATCTGGACAGATTCTAGAAGCTATCGGAGACTAAGAAGTAACTATCTTGAATGAGATTAATCAAATACTAACAAGTCAAGCGACTAACAGTCACTAAAATGTTGAAATGACATCTACATCACTGATATTAGCTATTTAAAAGTTGTTTGAGAGTCTTTATCATATCATCTGACTAACAATCCTACAATGACACTTGTCGTGATTTCGAAGCTGATTGATAGTAGATTTTAAGTCAAAATTGATGCAGTTGCCAACTAAGCTTTTTTATAGAAAAACTATTATTTTTTGTAAATAGCTAAACAGTTTTTTAACCTCAAATGGGATTAAATTTGGAAACCTTTTCCTTGTTAATAGAACTCCAAGTGTTATAATGAAGACATAAAAAAACACTTCAAAGTGGAGGAACTGATATGACAATAGATTTAGAAACGAAAGAGTTAGAAGAACTCTACAAGCTTGCTGTTGAGGAATTGGAAGGAACTGGAGAATCGCTAATTGTTTGGGCTGGTGGTGATGCAGTAAACCAGCAGGATGCCTTAGCTGAGCAGTTTATTAAACGTTTTCCAAAGGTTCCAATTGACATCAAAGTAGACTTATCTAAAATCCATGATGTGAAGATTTACGAAGAACTATTGAATGGTGATTTGACTCCTGATGTAACGATGTTGCAGACATCCAATGATTTTGAAGATTGGAAAAAAATCGGTGTTCTAGAGTCTTTCAAACCTCAAGGGTTTTCTCACATTAGAGATGAATTCAAAGATTCAGAAGGCGATTTTTCTGCTTTTCGGATGTTTGCCTTTCTACCTCAGTATGCAAAAGAAGGTGTGTCAACAATTCCTACTAAACTGACTGACTTATTGACAGAAGAGTATAAAGGGAAAATTGTGTCAACCTATCCTCATGATGACGATGCTGTTTTATATGTCTATGACGAAATGATTAAGCAAAAAGGGATTCAATTTATCGAAGATTTCGCTAAAGTTGACCCATTCTTTGTTCGTGGGACAGCTGGGCCACCGCTTTTAGTTGGGATGAATGGGCTTTTAGGTGGATTAACTGGTTATGAAACTATTCCGAGTCAACCATCACAATCCTTTATTCCAGAAGGCGATTTTTTCATTAGTTGGGCGCAACGCATTACTATGTTCAAACTAACCAAACACAAGGCTGCTGCTCGTCTCTTTCTCGCTTTTGTTCAAAGTCTCGAGTTTCAACAATCTCTTGGAACATATAATGTTCGAAAGGATATTGATTTAGGTGATAATGCTTGGATCGGTAGCTACGATAATACAAATCCTGTTGGCTTTTATGCCTTTATGCGTAATCGTAAGCATATCAACGAATTGCGTGACTTGATGGTATCTTATTTTGGACCAGTTCAAGGAACATCACCAGTTGAAGATCATAAGATGATTAAGCTTACTTATGGTTGGCCATTCTTCTAAAAGACTATCTTAGCTGATTATAAATATTGATAAAATAAAAAGAACACTTTGAGATTGAGAATAGTCAGAGTGTTCTTTTTTGATATTAGAAGGAAAAGCTAATCAGCTTCAACTTCCGAAATAGACATTTTTGACGCCATTGCTTTGGCTTTTTCCACCTGTTTATCAGCAGTCAGATGCGCATAATTTTCTTTGAAATAAGCTAGCACATCGGAAAAAGATGTGATTGAATCATTGAAATGAGCGTGGTTGAAAACTTCGTTTAAGGTATGATACAAAGCTTCAATATTTGAAACGCTGAATTCGCTAGAATCACCATCCACATATTGAATAGTAATCTTTATGTCATCAGATGCCATAAAATGAAGTTGGATGACGTTGCCATTAATGATTTGTTTCAATATAATTCTCCTTATCTGGTGAATACTTACTTATTTTTTATATGGGACTGCAATTCTTGATAGTTTTTTTCTAAATCACTGATTGTGAGAGCACCTTGTCGCAAGTCATACAAATGCCCATCACTTAGAATGAGTAGTGAAGGGAATCCCTGCACATCTAATTGTTGAGAAAGGACAAAGTCTTCAGCTGCCCCTTTTTCAGTATCAAGTAGTGTCTGTATATCTTTTTCAGAGAAAAATGCTGCCAAGCCATACTTTTCTAGGAGCTCAAGATAGGTTTTTGCTTTACTTAAACTCTTTCCATCAATGAAAAACTTCTTCTGTAGATCATGGATGAGAGAAACCAATGCAATTCCCGATAAGTGCTCTCGAAAAGCAGAATAGACAGCTGCCGGTTGAGCAGAATTTAACATTTCAGTTCCTTCATCTAAAAGAGTATTGTAAGCATCACCAAACGGAGTTCCCATGAATTCAGTTATTGATTCATTCGCCTTCTTTATAAAACCTAATTCACCAAGCGAAGTGACTGAGTCACCAGCAAATAATCCCCCTGAAATGGTTAATATTTCTAGTTCTGGGTGAGCTTTCAAAAAAGGAAGAAGTACAGAATCGAACCCATAACACCAGCCACAGTAGGCATCCCAAACATATATTACTTTTAATTTTTCCATTATTTGTCTCTTTCATTAGCATAAAAACTCCTCTACTAAAATTCTATAAAAAGTAGAGAAGTTTGTTTTTCAATCTTTATTTTGTGGCATTTACGACAGTAGCACTATCAACAACTTGAATAAATTTACTTACCTTCTCATTGTTATCAAATTCATAAATATGGACAAAATCAGCTTCAAAAGATTTTTTTGTTTTTTTGTAAGTTCCGCTGTATTTGCCATAAACCATTACTAAGTTAGCATTAAATGAGTAAGCAAGGTCCTTGGCACTATAGTTTAGCCATTCGTTTCCGAGACGGTGATGAACATTTTCAACAACTTGATCTGGTCCGATATAAGTTCCGGCATATGGAAAACCAGCAGCTTCTGTCCAGGAAATATTATCTGATAAGTAAGTTTTGAACTCGTCTAGCTTACCTTCACCTGTTAGCAGGTAGGTTTTGTGCAATAAATCTTTGTATAATGAATTATTATTTGTCATATTTATTCTCCCCAAGGAATTTCATTTGTGAGAACTTTACTGCTTAATGCTAAGACACCAACATTTTTTGAATCAGGATAGGTAGTTGCTAGCTCTGCTTGAAAGTCTTCAGATGTTTCGACTTTTGACAAAGTTTTAATAGCTTTTGCAAGGTATTCTTTTGTATATGAAAGAGCAGAGATATCAAGTGATTTGTCAACATCACCATGACTTGGGATAACAACTTTTGGATCTAAAGCAATCAATTCTGCCATTCTGATTGACCAACTTGTCAATGCCTCTGCTGATTTGGTATCAGCCAAGAATAAATGGATTTCGTTAAATGTATCTATCCCACCAATTAATGTCTTACTTTCAGGTTCCCAAAGATTGACACGACCTGCATCCGACCCAATCAACTGCCATTCTACTTGACCAAATGTTATAGAATTACTGGTTAAAATTTGAGGGATGATAACGTTTTTAGGTGCTTGATCACCAAGAGCATCTTTCCAAACTGTCAGTTTTTCTTCCAAAGATTCAAGGATATGATGGACAGTAGGTTGCGTAGCAATAGCTAGAGCATCAGGGAAAGCTTTTTTGATAGTTTCAAGGCCAAAATAGTAATCTGGATCGCCATGAATGACTAATACTTTTTCCAAGTCTAACTGATTTGTTTTTAAATAATCAACAATTTCTAAGGCATCTGCTTGTGTGAATTTAGCACCGATAAGTAATGCTTTTCCGTTTGAAATGATGAGAGTGGATGTAACCATAAAACTATTTTCATCTGAACCGAAAATTGCTAGAGTTGATTGATTTGTTAGTGTGATTTCTTTTACCATGATTATTTCCTCCAAGAAATATTTATCTGTTACTTTTGATGTTACAAATAGATTTTATGACTTTTTTGAAAAATGGTCAACAGATATGTTTATTATTTTCAAATAGTGGTAACACAAAAGAAAATCAATTTTTTGTATATTGCTTAAAAAATGTTATACTTTTTTTAACGACCCACTATGACACATCATAGATACACTATTGAAAACAGGAAGGAGGTTCAGATTGCGCTATTCTACTAAACTAAGTGATGGGATTCATATTTTAGCCTATATTTATTTATTTCCAGACAAACCATTATCTAGCACGGCAATTAGTGAAAGTCTCCAGACGAATCCAGTTGTTGTTAGAAGGTTAATGGCAAAGCTAAAAAAGGCAAAGATATTAAATACAACAGTTGGTATACCAAAGCCCATATTATCACGGACACCTGAAGAGATTAGTTTATATGAGATTTATCAAGCGGTTGAAGAAGGTCAACGTTTTTTCCACGTTAATTCCCATACCAATACAGACTGCCCAGCAGGTTCAGTGATTCAAGAAGCTCTAACAAAGCAGTATGACGTTTTTCAGACTGTTATGCTTGAAGAATTAAGCCAACACACTTTGTCTGAAGTTATCAAAGATATGAAAGCAATTGGTGATTTTTCTGAGTAATGGTTGGAAAGCTGACTGTAATGTACCTCATAAATTTGACAGCTTTTTCCACTTATGATATGATATCAAAAATCGGAGGGTGAAGACCAGATAAGAGAAATCTTATTTGGTCTTTTGTATTTAGTAATGAGAGGAAAGAAAAATGATTGTAACTGTTCCATATGATGAAAATCAAAGAGGCTGTATAAAGATGTTAAATGATTACACGCAAGAGAAGAAACCAGAAGCTCTCGCTTCTGTCAATCGAAAAATTAGTTTGGCTTACGAGGTATCTGGAGAAATTATTGGAAGACTTGTTGGAAAGACAGGCTTTAACTGCTTGACTATTGAACTATTTGCTGTTGATGGTAAGAAAAGGTCATCAGGAGTAGGTTCTCAATTACTAGCCGAAGCAGAAGCCATTGCTATAAGCGAAGGATGCCATCTGATATTTTTAGAAACTTTCAGCTTCAATGCTCCAAAATTTTACATAAAAAAGGGATTCAGTGTCATGAGAGAAGTTGAAAATTCACCTATCAAAGGGCAGTCGCATTTCTTTATGATTAAAGAACTATAAACTAGACTCACAAAATTAATAACAAACCCAAGATAATTCTTGGGCTTGTTTTATTTATTGAACTTGATTTCCTAAGATTCTTCAATGTGTAGGTGCATGATGGATTCTAGGTTTGGAATTTTTGGTAGACCAAATGCTTCTTTTTCTGTGTATGCTTGAAGAAGTCCAGGAGTCCAATGAGCTTTCTCAAGTTGGTCAGGACTGATTTCGTGAGCAATAGTGTCACCTTTACCATCATCGATTTTCTTACCAAAGAGTGGGTCAACCAAGGTTCCACGTCCAACAGCGATAAGGTCAGTGTAGTTTTCAACGGCGTTTTGTGCGGCTTCTTCACCAAAAACTGCACCGACGATAATGAGTTTTGTCTGGTCATCGAGAATGTCATTGTAGTATTCAGCGAGAGACTTATCACCGCCTTGAGGAGCCACAGCATAGTCATCTGCCCAAAGTGAGAGGTGGATGTAATCTAGCTCGTTTTTAATGACTTCTTTAATCAATTCAAGTCCCTCTAGATAATTATAACCAATGGCATCATCGTGAATTTCTTCAGGACTGATACGATAGCCGACAATGAAATCTTTTGGTGAATACTGATTAACAACACGCTTAACTTCCTTAACGACTGCTAGTGGGAAAGCCATGCGTTTTTCAAGAGTTCCGCCCCATTTATCAGTACGTTGGTTAGAAATTTTCGAGAAGAATTGTTGGATGCCGTAGTGATTAGCGCCATGAATTTCGACGCCATCAAAGCCAGCATCAATGGCACGTTTAGCTGCCCGTCCAAAATCTTTGATGATTTCTTCAATTTCTTCTGATGTCATTTCACGAACAGGATAAGGTAGGAAAGAAAAATCGAGAGCAGATGGTGCTAGGACTTCTTCTCCTTTAGTAGCGCGTCCTACAGCTTCACGGCCACCATGATGGATTTGTAAGATAGCTTTATTGCCATCTTTTTTGAGAGTATCGGCTATAGATTTGATACTCTTAAAATGGTCATCATCATAAATAGCTAGTTGTTCTGGATATCCTGGGGGAGAGCATGGACCTCCAGATCTGCTAACGTAATGATATTCAACAATAATCATACCAGCTGCTTGAGAACGAGCAGCATAATAGTTGAGAGTATCCTCAGATGCAAAACCATTTTCTTTGCCAGAAAAAGTTAGCATGGGAGGGACGACGATACGGTTGTGAACAGTTGCTCCATGTCGGAAGGTCAATGGATCTGTTAGTTTAGTTGTCATGAGATATCCTCCTTTTTTATTGATATCGCTTTCACTTCTATTCTATCATTCCTTTAGGGATTTGCAAGGGAATAGGTGAGAGGTTTGTTTTTATTTGGAAACGTCTAATGCTAATAAAGCAAATATATAGCAACTATTAAGAAGGTTGATAGAGAATTAGGGATAGTTTTTGTATAGCTTAGTCAACAGACAGATCTAAGTCTAGTAAAGTATAAAAATAGCAGGTGATAAATCACCCACTAATGTATAGTGTGAAGTTAGGGACTTTTGTTTAGTTAAATGTTTACTTATTGAAATTTTCTTGAGCCTCTAGAATAATAGCTGCTAGTCGCTCAATGTCAGAGTTTGTTCCACGAAGTTCAAAGTCACCAATCATGGGGAAGCCGAAACGTTTAGCATATTGTTTTGCTGATAGACAGTATTGGTTATTGAAGTTACGATTGCCTGATCCAATGATACCAAAACAATGCTTATAGTTATCATGAGCAGCAATAAAATCACCCAAAGGAGTGGTTAAAATCTCTACATCGCCACTATCAAGACCATTACCACCTTCTAAGTAGGTCGGCAAGACTGCAAGGAAGGCACCTGTTATAGGAAAAGTTTCATGGTTGAGTTCTTTAATATTGATTTGATGCGTCTTAATATCATATGTCTCTAGGAGATAGTCACTTAAACGTTTAACAAAGCTGTGCGTATTTCCACTGAGACTAATATATGTAATAGTTAAATCTGACATGGGACTCCTTATGGTAAAATTGTGTTTGGCTACATCAAGTCTAGCACAATATATAGTTAGAAACAAGATTTTGCAGAGTGACAATCTTCACACAATCAAAGTTGCAAGAGAAAAAAGGAATATTTCTATGTAACATCTCAGGTGTAAATTAGTCATGTTTTAGAGGCTTTTATCCATGATTTTATCGGTAATTTTTGACAGAATACTTGTAGCTAAGGCATAAAGTAAAAATAGCATGGGGAGGGAGCTTCTTGAAAAGTGGTTAAACATCAGAAAAGCAATCAAGAATATACTAAATTCGATGAGGAATTTCAAGAACAAAGACAATTTTATTCTGGCGTTTGGTGCGACAAAAGTTCCCCAAATAACTAAAGTAAGCAGTGGTAGTATGATGCCTAAAAGGATATTTAAAGGAAATGCAAATTTCAAACCATAGATGATAAAGATAAAAAATGTGAAAATTTCAGCAAGGAAACGAAAGGCATTGACGGTGTAGAAAGTTTTTTTCAACATAGGTGATTCCCCTTTGTTTTTAAAGACTGTTATGATATATGAGAGTAATTGATTTAGAAAGCCTATAAAATTTTCTTATCTTTTCTAATAAAAACTATTATATCATGCTTTGTTCCCTTTTCAGGAAATGTAAGTCGCACTTACTTTTGAAAAGTGTTGAAAATAGGTACTTTACAAGTAGGAGTATTTATACATTGCATAAGAATCGTTAACCAATGATATAACCGTATTTTGATAACAAATATATATTATTAGAGTTGTTTTGATTCACTTTGAAGGTGAGCAAAAGGGGGAACAAAAAAGAACTACCTAAGCAGTCTAATTTTACAAGTTCAATAAGCAAGAGACTAGCACCATTATGTCTTGTCTGATGGATTTGACGTTTTAGTCGGGATTGCTCGTTTCTGGGCAGATCGTGTTCATTACTCAAAACGAAATGACAAGTATATGATCCATGGAGTAACCGGACCAAATGAATATGAGAACAACATTAATAATAACTGGTACACAAATTATTTAGCAAAATGGTGTTTGACTTACACGGTAGAAGTTGCAAAGAAGGTATCTACAGAAAAAACGTCGTTATTAGAAATTAGTTTAGATGAACTTAGTAATTGGCAAGACATTATTGCTAAACTGTATCTCCCAGAAGATAAAGATTTAGGGATTTTCATTCAACATGACGGTTTTTTAGATAAAGACTTGACTCCAGTTGCTAAGCTTGATCCGGCTAATTTACCTCTTAATCAAAATTGGTCTTGGGATAAAATCTTGCGCTCGGCTTATATCAAGCAAGCTGATGTTCTTCAAGGGATATATTACTTTATGGATCAGTTTACGGAAGAAGAGAAGAAGAGAAACTATGACTTTTATGAGCCATTAACTGTACATGAATCTAGTTTGTCTCCATCTGTTCACGCTATTTTAGCGGCTGATCTGCACGAAGAAAGCAAGGCTGTGGAAATGTATGCTAGAACAGCTAGACTTGACCTAGATAACTATAATAACGACACTGAGGATGGTCTTCACATTACCTCCATGACAGGAAGCTGGCTTTCAATCATACAAGGATTTGCAGGCCTGCGTGTCAGAGAGGGAAGATTGTATTTTTCTCCATTTGTACCGAAAGATTGGGAGGGCTACAGTTTCCATATTAATTTCCGTGGGAGATTGATAAAACTCAATGTAACAAAAGAAGAGACACAGGTGTTGCTTTTAGAAGGGGAAGAATTAACTCTTGTTCTTTACGATGACGAGATTAGGTTGAAAAAATTAAAGAGAACAATGAAAGGCGTCCTCTTTGACCTTGATGGTGTGATTGCCGATACATCAGCTTACCATTTTGCTGCATGGAGAAATGTAATCCAGAAAAATTTTCAACGAGAACTACCAACTGAGCTTGAGGTGAAGACAAAAGGAGTGAGTCGTGAGGATTCCCTTGAAGTCATTCTAGATTATTTGGGAGTGACATTGTCACAGGAAAAATTTAATTCACTTTGTAACGAAAAAAATAACGCTTATGTAGACGCCTTAGACCATTTAAGTGAAACAAATATTTTACCAGGCATTTCAGAACTGATTAAAGAATTAAGAGAACATGGAATTAAAATAGCGTTAACTTCAGCTAGTAAAAATGGTTCTAATATTCTAAAAAAGCTGAGATTATTAAGTGGATTTGATGTTATTGTTGATCCAAGTCAGGTTATGCTAGGAAAACCAGCCCCCGATATTTTTATTGCTGGTGCAAATGCTCTGGGATTGGATCCGCAGGATTGTGTGGGAATTGAAGATTCAGTTGCTGGAATTACAGCTATCAATAATTCTGGAAGCGTCTCTATTGGTATTGGTGGACAGGAGCTAGATGCTGCTAATAAACGTTATGTTAGCACAGCAAATTTGAATTATAAAAGGATTCAATCGGTATGGGAAGATGCCAATTGTGATGTGAATATTATTTAGTGGTCTTTCCACGGCAAAGAGAGAGATAGTTTTTTTCTTCAATGAGCGCTTATGAAAAACTGTGATATTTTCTAAATCAGCCTAGTGATATTAGAAGCCATTATAGGACCATAATGATAACTGACTAGCTTATTGGTAATTTTCCATCCTATGCTGGTATGGATGAATCAATTTGTATGAAAAATAGTCTGTAAGAATCATATGATCTAAATTATATCTAAAAAATCATCTCAAAAGAGGTGATTTTTAGATATAATTGAATAAGTAACTACCCGTTATGCTAGTTATTTTAGTCAACAAAAAAAGTTCATCTGGATTATACTGTAAGTGACAAAACAGACAGGGGTAATCCAAATGAACCACGTACATATAACTCTAAACATCGTCACTGACAATATAATATACAATAATTAAAAATAATTTGGTCTTCTTATTGTCGAAAATAAGCGCTTCACGAATTGCTTTATCGTCGTAATGTGAGCTACTTCAAAACGAGCGATAATGCTATTCTAGTTCTCCTAGTGCTTCAAGCTGAGAATTATAATGTAAATTCTATTGTAGGTGTCAACATTTATTGGGGAAACAGGTTTGGAGCGTACACGATTTTATAGTAGCGCTAGCTATCTTATCTCTTTATTGCAGTTTATTCATCAAAGGATGATGAGGTAATTTATGCAAAATGACATGGTGATTATGGATAAATTATTCATCAAAGGATGATGAGGTAATTTATGCAAAATGACATGGTGATTATGGATAGTTTTCCTCTTCCAGTTTGTCTATCTGTTAGAAATTATAAGGTGCATACCTTTGGTGCTAATGCTAATATTTCCTATAATCCATCCAAGAAAATGTGGTTTTATGGCTTTGAGGTGACATATTAGTGACCTTATCGAGATTTATCATCAATGATGTTGTCGCTCCAGTCTCTGTTTACGATAGTCAGGTAGCTGAGGAATTGCTGGAAAACACCGCATTCCCGCTTGTTTTAGCAGAGTTAAGCTATCTTAGTCAAGATTTGAAACAAGGGGTATTGTTTTTGGACACCAATCAGAAGAAATACGCCAGCCGCTGAAACACATAATCGTTGGCAATTGATGGCAGAGAGACGAACGATTGAAACATGATTTTCTGTTCTTTGCTCAGAATTTGATGTTGAAAGACCTATAGTTCGAAGTTTAAAAGGCATCGAACCTTGGTTAGGAACAAATTGTTTTTACCTAGAATTTAAGATTTATTAACTAGCACCACGGGTAGATAGCCACTTATCAAAAGACAAGAAAAAAGAGGTGGTTAGCCGCTATCTGAAAAGCCATAAATAGTTTTGTAAGTCCACAAAAAGGGGAGACAAATTTATTTTTTTAGATTTTCTTGAAAGTCGAAACTCCTTTACATCAAGCGAAAGAGGTTGCTAATCAATGGAAAAGTGTTAAAATAGGTACAATATCATTAATTAACGAATTGAAGGGGGTCACTATGGCAAATGAAAAGAATTTAACTGGCGAAGAGGTTGTTGCCATCACTGCCCAGTATATGAATGAAACCGATGCCGATTTTGTTCAGAAGGCCTTAGAATATGCAACTATAGCACATATAGATCAAGAAAGGCAATCTGGCGAGCCTTATATCATTCACCCTATTCAAGTCGCTGGAATTTTAGCAGAGTTGCAACTTGATGCGGTGACAGTAGCCTGCGGTTTTTTACACGATGTTGTGGAAGATACGAAAGTTACTTTGGAAGATATCGAAGCTGATTTTGGTAAAGATGTCCGAGATATTGTTGATGGGGTTACTAAATTAGGTAAAGTAGAGTATAAGTCACATGAAGAACAGTTGGCTGAAAATCATCGGAAGATGCTTATGGCCATGTCAAGAGATATTCGTGTCATTTTAGTTAAGTTGGCTGACCGTTTACATAATATGCGTACGCTCAAACACCTTCGAAAAGACAAGCAAGAACGTATTTCGCGTGAGACAATGGAGATTTATGCACCGCTTGCTCATCGTTTAGGGATAAGCCGGATTAAGTGGGAATTAGAAGACTTAGCATTTCGATATCTCAATGAAGTAGAGTTTTATAAAATCTCGCATCTTATGACTGAGAAGCGGCGTGAGCGTGAGGCGCTGGTAGATGAGATTGTGACAAAGCTAAAAAACTATTCAGAGGATGAAGATTTATATGGGGAAATCTATGGGCGCCCTAAGCATATTTATTCTATTTATCGTAAAATGCGGGATAAAAAGAAACGATTTGATCAAATTTTTGATTTGATTGCAATTCGTTGTATCATGAAAACACAGAGTGATGTCTATGCTATGGTGGGTTATATTCATGAACTTTGGCGCCCGATGCCAGGACGTTTTAAAGATTATATTGCGGCTCCCAAAGCCAATGGCTATCAGTCCATTCATACAACGGTTTATGGACCAAAAGGACCAATAGAATTTCAGATACGTACTCAAGAAATGCATGACGTGGCTGAGTATGGGGTTGCTGCCCACTGGGCTTACAAAAAAGGGATTACGAGCAAGGTTGACAGTAAAGAACAAGCAGTTGGTATGAACTGGATTGCGGATCTTGTAGAATTACAGGCTGCTTCTGGAGGGGACGCCAAAGACTTTGTTGATTCGGTTAAAAAAGATATTTTTTCAGCTAGGATTTATGTTTTAACGCCAACTGGTGCTGTATTAGAATTGCCAAAAGATTCAGGTCCAATTGATTTCGCTTATGGGATTCATACAAAAGTAGGGGAAAAAGCGGTAGGGGCTTGGGTTAACGGACGTCGAGTACCATTAACAGTCAAACTTAAAACTGGAGATGTGGTTGAGATTGATACCAACCAAAGTTCTTTCGGTCCAAGTCGTGACTGGATTAAAATTGTTAAAACCAGTAAAGCTCGAAATAAAATTCGACAATTTTTTAAAAATCAAGACAAGGAAATGTCTGTCAATAAGGGTCGTGATATGCTGGTGGATTTTTTCCAAGAGCAAGGCTATGTTGCTAATAAATTTCTTGACAAAAAGCATATTGAAGCCATCTTGCCACGAGTAAATGTCCGCAATGAAGAAGCACTTTATGCGGCTGTTGGTTTTGGAGATATTAGTCCTGTTAGTGTATTTAACAAATTGACTGAAAAAGAACGCCGTGAGGAAGAGCGTGCTAAAGCTAAGGCTGAGGCAGATGAACTTTTAAGAGGCGGAGAAGTTAAAACTGAGAAGAAAGAAGTTCTCAAAGTACATAGTGAAAATGGCGTTATCATTCAAGGAACCTCGGGTCTTTTGATGAGAATTGCCAAGTGTTGCAATCCTGTTCCAGGAGACCAAATTGAAGGTTATATTACAAAGGGCCGTGGGATTGCTATTCATCGTGCAGATTGTAATAATTTGAAGAATCAAGATGGTTATGAACAACGTTTGATTGAAGTCGAATGGGATGATTCAAATTCTAGTAAAGATTATCTCGCTGAAATAGATATTTATGGGCTTAATCGTTCAGGATTGCTCAATGATATTCTTCAAGTGATATCTAATTCCAGTAAAAATATTACAACAGTTAATGCCCAGCCAACAAAAGATATGAAATTTGCCAATATACACATTAGCTTTGGCATTCCAAACTTGATAACTCTCACAACTATTGTTGATAAAGTCAAAGTAGTTCCTGATGTTTATAGTATCAAGCGAACTAACGGGTAAATCAGATGAAAATAGTCATTCAGCGAGTAAAAGAAGCGACCGTTTCTATAGACAATGAAATTTATGGAGCTATCACGAACGGTTTGTTATTATTAGTTGGTTTTGGACCAGATGATACTCAAGAAGATATAGTTTACGCAGTCCGAAAGATTTCCAATATGCGAATTTTTTCAGATGACCTTGGAAAGATGAACCAATCTATCCAGGATATTAATGGAGAGATTTTATCTATCTCCCAGTTTACACTTTTTGCAAATACTAAAAAAGGAAACAGGCCAGCTTTCATAGGAGCTGCCGCACCAGATAGAGCAAGCCGACTTTATGATGAATTTAATAAAGAACTTGCGACTTTAGTTCCAGTTAAAAGTGGGCAATTTGGTGCAGACATGCAAGTTAGCCTTATCAATGATGGACCGGTTACCATTATTCTGGATACGAAGGCACGATAAAATGATTTTCAAGATTGAAAATCATGGAGAAAAAAGAGGACATCAACCTGTTAAATAAACAGTGTTGATGTTCTCTTTTTGTCTGTTTTAAATTATTGGTTAGTTTTAATCGTTGTAATGTGACGATACTTTTCTCTTGTTTTATCTGAAATTTTGGAATCGGTGATAAGAATGTCAATGTCGGTCAGATTGTAAAACTCATAGAAATCATACTTATCAAATTTTTCATTATCGACTAGTAAAAACTTTTCAATCGCATTCTCAAGGGCAATCTTCTGTATAATGCCTTCGTTCTCACTGTAAGTAGCAACTGATGTTTGAAAAACACCATTTGCACTAACAAAAGCTTTAGAAAACTTTAGTGAATGAAGGTAACTCTCAGTCAGCGAACCAACAAAAGCGCCTGTGATATCTCGATATTCACCACCGGTTAAAATCAAATCGGTGGTTTTGTTTTGGTTTAAAATCGTAAAAACAGGCAGGCTGTTTGTGACCACTCTGATATTTTTTGAGACTAATTCGGAAGCAAAGTATTCTAAAGTCGTTCCTGGGCCAATAAAGATAGTTTCGCCTTCTGCGACGAATTGACTAGCAAATCGAGCGATTTCTTTCTTCTCCTCAATTTGAATCCCTTGTTTCTCAAAATTTGACTTTTCATAAGAAAATTTGCTATCAACGCGTTGAGCACCACCATGAATACGAATAAGTCTGCCCTCTTTGTCCAGCTCATCAAGATCACGTCTGACAGTCATGTCCGAAACACCGAGTTCTTTAATAATATCGTTAACTGTAATGACACCTTCGGAGTTAACTTTTTCAATAATTTTTTCTAAACGTTCTTTTTTTAACATATAAACTATCCATCTCTTTCAAAACTATAACAAAATTATAACATGGAAGAGTGCTTTTATCAAACAATCAAACATAAAAGTAAACAAAAAAGTCTAACTATACAGTTGTTTATAGAGTAAATTCTTACTTTTGAGAATGCAATTGTTAAAACACTAAAAAGATATTGTGGATAAGAAAACCAGTGATGAAAGGGTTTTGCCTAGATATCGATGTTTAAAATGTTTGAAAGGACTAATAAAAACAGCAAAGAATAAAAACAAACAAAAATATGTTGACTTTTGTTTAATAAAAAAGTATTATATAGGTGAAAAACAAACAAAATTAAACATGAAATGTTTTTCAAACAACTTAAGTAGTTACTAAATTAATAGGAGTAGGAAAATGACAGTTATTATTGGTGCGGATGCACAAGGTGAAAAGCTAAAAAATATCATTACAGAATACTTGCAAGCAAATGCTTACGATTTTCTTGATGTGACTAATGTAGACAAGGATCTCGTTGAAAATACGGTAGCTGTTGCCAATGCCGTAAATCAATCAGAAGACAATTTGGGTGTTATGATTGATGCTTATGGAGCTGCTAGTTTCATGACAGCCACTAAAATAAAAGGCATGATTGCTGCGGAAGTTTCTGACGAACGTTCTGCTTACATGACACGAGCTCACAATAACACGCGCATGATTACTATGGGTGCTGAAACTGTTGGTGTTGAGCTGGCTAAAAATATCGTCAAAGGATTTTTAGAAGGTCATTATGACGGTGGGCGTCACCAAATCCGTGTCGATATGTTAAATAAAATGTGCTAAGAATAAGGAGATAAAAATGAAAATTGCAATTGGATGTGACCATATTGTCACAAACGAAAAAATGGCTGTTTCGGACTTTTTGAAATCAAAAGGTTATGAAGTGATTGATTGTGGAACATACGATCATACAAGAACACATTACCCAATTTTTGGGAAAAAGGTTGGAGAGACCGTTGTTAGTGGTCAAGCTGATCTTGGTGTTTGTATCTGTGGGACAGGCGTTGGTATCAACAATGCTGTCAACAAAGTCAAAGGCGTTCGTTCTGCACTTGTCCGTGACATGACAACAGCACTTTATGCAAAAGAAGAGCTCAATGCAAATGTTATTGGTTTTGGCGGAAAAATCACTGGGGAACTATTGATGTGTGACATTATTGAAGCTTTTATTGAGGCAGAGTATAAACCATCGGCAGAAAATAAAAAACTGATTGAAAAAATCGCTCACTTGGAAGAATCACATGCCAAACAAGATGACCCTCATTTCTTTGATGAATTTATCGAAAAATGGGATCGTGGAGAATATCACGATTAGAACTGCAAGACATAGGAGAAAAAAGAATGATTCTTACAGTAACTATGAATGCTTCTATTGATATCTCTTACCCACTTGATACTTTGAAAATCGACACTGTTAATCGGGTATCAGAGGTGACAAAGACACCAGGTGGCAAAGGGTTGAATGTGACACGTGTTCTTTCAGAAATTGGTGAACCTGTTGTAGCTACAGGTTTGGTCGGTGGAAAGTTAGGCGAATTTTTAAAAGAAAAACTAAGTCAGCAATCAGTTAAACATCATTTTTTTGAAGTGAGCGGAGAGACACGTAATTGTATTGCCATACTTCACGAAGGCTTGCAAACTGAGATTCTAGAGTCTGGGCCACAAATTTCACCTCAAGAGTCAGGAGATTTCTTAAGTCATTTTAGAATGATTAGTAAGCCATTTGATGTGATCACGATTTCAGGAAGTCTGCCCAATGGCATGCCAACAGATTATTACGCAAAGCTCATTGGTCTAGCAAATACTTACCAAAAGAAAGTGGTATTGGATTGTTCAGGGGCTACCTTGGTGTCAGCTTTAAAGAGTCCTGAGAAACCTTTTGTTATTAAGCCAAATACTGAAGAGCTTTCTCAAATTCTTGGTCAAGAGATTTCTGATGATACTGCAGAGCTAAAAGAAGCATTGAGCAAGGAAATTTTTGCAGGAGTCGAGTGGATAATTGTTTCACTTGGTTCCAAAGGGGCTTTTGCTAAACATGACGATAAATTCTATCGTGTCACAATTCCTAAGATAGATGTGGTTAATCCAGTTGGTTCGGGAGATTCTACAGTTGCAGGAATTGCTTCAGCACTTATTCAAGATTTTTCTGATGAAGATTTATTAAAAAGAGCAAACGTCTTGGGTATGCTAAATGCTCAAGAAAAAATTACGGGTCATGTCAACATGGCTAATTATGACAAGTTGTTTAGTCAACTGCAAGTAGAAGAGGTATAAATAAAAATGGCATTAACACAAAAAAAACGTAACTATCTTGAAAAACTTAGTCGTCAAGGTGTGATTTCAGCGCTAGCATTTGACCAACGAGGTGCGCTTAAACGTATGATGGCTAACTATCAGACGCAGGAACCAACCATTGCACAAATGGAGCAGTTGAAAGTTTTGGTATCTGAAGAGTTGACACCTTATGCCTCTTCAATCTTGCTAGATCCAGAGTATGGTATCCCAGCAATTGAGGTGCGTGATGAAGAAGCAGGACTTCTTTTAGCTTATGAAAAAACAGGATATGACGCAACAACAACTAGTCGCTTGCCAGACTGTTTAGTGGAGTGGTCAGCTAAACGTCTTAAAGAAAAAGGTGCAGATGCTGTAAAATTCCTTCTTTATTATGACGTAGATGGTGACGACTACATTAATCTTCAAAAACAAGCTTACATTGAACGCATTGGTTCAGAATGTGTTGCAGAAGATATTCCTTTCTTCCTTGAAATCCTAACATATGATGAAGGCATTTCTGATAATGGAAGTGTGGAATTTGCTAAAGTGAAAGCTCATAAAGTTAATGGCGCAATGGAACTCTTTTCAGATGACCGTTTTGGCATCGATGTTCTTAAAGTTGAAGTCCCTGTTAACATGAAATATGTTGAAGGATTTTCAGATGGAGAAGTAGTTTATAGCAAAGACGAAGCCATTCAAGCTTTTCGCGATCAAGAAGCAGCAAGTCATCTTCCATATATTTACCTCAGTGCAGGTGTTAGTGCAAGCCTTTTCCAAGAAACTTTGGTCTTTGCTCATGAAGCGGGTGCAAAATTCAATGGAGTGCTTTGTGGTCGTGCAACTTGGGCAGGTTCCGTACAAGTATATATTGAGCAAGGTGAAGAAGCTGCGCGTGAATGGTTGCGTACAGAAGGATTCAAGAATATTGATGAACTCAACAAAGTCTTGAAAGAAACAGCAACATCTTGGGAAGAAAAAGTTAACTAACATACACAAAGTCATTGGATAGAAAAAGTGAATTATTTCTGTTTTTTTCCAATGAATAGGATTGGGCTAAAAAATATGTCTATTGAATTAAAAAACGATAAGCTATGCCTTGAGTTTAATGAATTGGGTGGGGCTTTATCTTCCGTAAAGGATAGTGACGGTATTGAATACCTGTGGCAAGGAAATCCTGATTATTGGAGTAGTCAAGCTCCTGTTCTCTTCCCAATTTGTGGGAGTTTGAGAAATGACTGGGCTATCTATCGACCAAATGAGCGTGAACATTTCACAGGGATTATTCCACGTCATGGATTGGTGAGAAAAAAAGTATTTGAACTAGAAGAACAAACTTCTGATAGTCTTACCTTTTTAATCTCATCTGATGAAGAGATGTATAAAAATTATCCCTATCATTTTGATCTAAGAATTGTCTATACTTTGAAAGAATCAGCAATTCGAACAGAGTATCACATAACAAATCATGAAGATACAAAGACTATGCCATTTTTCATTGGGGGGCACCCTGGTTTTAATTGCCCTTTGTTTGAGGGTGAAGATTACACTGATTACTATCTAGAATTCGAGAAAATGGAATCCTGTTCCATTCCAAAATCATTTCCTGAGACTGGACTGCTTGATCTGTATGATAGGACAGATTTTTTAAAGAATCAGCAGGAACTTCAGTTAAGTCATGAACTGTTCTCAAAAGATTTAATAACGCTAGATCAGCTAGAATCACGTCGTGTGAGCTTGCATTCTCGCAAACATGATAAGGGTATTCAACTTGATTTTCAAGATTTTCCCTACCTTGTTCTATGGTCAACTACTAATAAAGGACCTTTTATTGCTCTAGAGCCATGGTCAGGACTGTCAACGTCTTTAGAAGAGTCTGATTACTTGGAAGATAAGAAAAATGTCAGCTTTGTCGAACATGGGCAAACAAGCATTTGTTTCTTTGATATTTCTATTTTTTAAAAATGTTTAAATCAAACAAAAAAAATAAAAAAGAAACAAGTAAGGGTTTACAAACGTAAAAAAAGTGTTATAATAATAGGTGTAAAGATTAAATAGAGTGGATTGTAACTATAAAAATAGGCAAGACCGCAAATGACTTAGAGGGAGGTCTCTAGCTTATTTGCGGTCCTTTATTTGTCAAAAAAATCGACTAAGGAGGGGGTAAAATGTTTCGCATTACACAAACACTGAATAATAACGTTGCCCTTGTAAAAAATGAGCATGGTGAACAAGTCGTCGTCATGGGTCTAGGTATTGTGTTTCATAAGAAAAAAGGTGACTTGATTGTCCCAGATAAGGTTGAGAAGGTTTTTCTTTTAAAGACAGAAGAGTCAAAAGAAAACTTTCTGACTTTGTTAAAAAATATTCCTTTGGATATTTTGAAAGTTTCTTATGACGTTATTGACTACCTAGTGAAAGCATATGATTATCCTGTTCAAGAGTACTTGTACGTTACTCTAACAGATCATGTCCATGCTGTTTATCAAAGTATACTTAAGGGAGGTTATCTAGAAAGTCGTTTGCCAGATATTTCAAAAGCATATGAAAAAGAATTTGATATGGCACGTGAAGCAGTTGAGATATTTAGTAGAAAGTTATATGTTACATTTCCAGAAGATGAGGTTGGTCGCATAGCTTTGCATTTTATCAATGCACAAGGCGATTATAAAGCCTCAACTAGTAATGAAGAAGATCTAACTAGACAAGTCATCGCTCTCACAGAACGCGTTCTTTTGAAAAACGGGATTAAACGATCGAAAAAGAATAGTAATTTATATGATCGATTGATGATTCATTTAACATACTTAGTGAATCGTTTAGAAAGCAATCAAAAAGACAGTTCTTCACTGATTAACTTAGAAGAACATGTCAAATCAGATTACCCTGAAGCTTATAAGATTGGGCAAACCATTCACGATGTGATTGGAGATGCTCTTGATTTAGACCTATCGCGCAGCGAACGTGTTTATATCGTTTTGCATATACAGCGCTTGCTATAATTTAAGGAGAAAAAAATGTATCAATTACCTGAAGATTTTATTTTTGGTGGTGCAACAGCAGCCTATCAAGTTGAAGGAGCAACAAAAGAAGGTGGAAAAGGACCTGTTGCATGGGACGAGTTTTTAGAAGAGCAAGGACGTTTTAGTCCAGATCCAGCTAGTGATTTTTATCACCAATATCCAAAAGATATCGCTCTTTGCCAACAATTTGGTGTCAATGGTCTTCGTTTATCAATTGCATGGAGTCGTATTTTCCCTGAAGGAAGAGGAAAAGTTAACCAAGAAGGTGTTGATTACTATCATAATATTTTCAAAGAATGTGCTGATAAAGGTGTTTTGCCATTCGTAACACTTCACCATTTTGACACACCAAAAGTTCTTTTTGATCAAGGAGATTTTCTAAATCGCGATACTATTG
>CAZPYI010000011.1:0-27292 GCA_964590305.1 uncultured Streptococcus sp. | reverse complement strand
AACCAAGACTCATTATCATAGGAATCAGGAGTATAGAATATCACTAATCCACGTTCAACAAAATCTTGACAAGCTTCAATCATGCCAAAATCACCATATTCATTTTGGCTTCCACCTGATGATGGAAAAACGACAATAGGTTTTCCAGCGTGCCCATAAACGTTAAAAAACATTTCTTGTCCAAGTTCACCAGAATAGTGGCTTCTTCTTTCAAAATGCATAATTTCCAACCCCTTCTATACTTTTTGATGAGAGAACTGAATGATATCTCTCATGTCATCAATGCTACCTGTCCGAGCTAAAATACCAACTTCACCCATGATTTTAGCGAAAACACCAGGTACGGATTGAATACTAATAATATTATCATTATACTTCTCAACAACACTATCTATTGAGTTAGCATAGTGCTGATTTGCTTTGCGAGAAATATAAACAACATTATAAGGACGCGTAATTTCTGATTCAAAGTGATTATATTTCACAATATTAGCATATTCTTTGAATACATCAAAATCATTTGAGTAATTCCACATGTCAATAGTCAAACCTCCCGGTGGACGACAATTAACTTCAAGTGCTATTAACTCTTTCGTTTCCTTTACTCGGAAAAATTCAAAATGGAAAAAACGCTCTTTGACATTAAAGGCTTTCACACAAATTTTTCCCAATTTAACCAATTCTTCCGAAATGTCTCTTGGGACATAATAAAACATGTCACCATCTTTTTCAACAGTGTCAAGCACTGCCTCTGAATATTCAAGGCTAGAATAGAAAACTATTCTTCCTTCATGATCTGTTAACCCATCAAAAGTGACAATATCACCATCAATAAATTCTTCCATAATATAGTCAACACCATCTGTTTGATAATTGAAGAAATCCTCAAGCTCAGTTGCTGATTTGATTTTATAAGTATCAGAGGCACCTACGCCAGAATTTGGCTTAACAATTACAGGGAAGCCAAGCTCACTTGCCAAATCTCTTGCATCATCTGAACCATAAAAGACACGACCTTTGGCCACTTTTAAGTCATGGGCACGGAAGATTTTTTTCATCTGTGATTTAGTTTTTACAGACAGCATATCCTTATTCTTATAGCCAAAGACATTAAAGTCTGTACGTAATTTTGCATCTAACTCTAACCAATATTCATTATGTGATTCGATGCGATCAACACGACCATATTTATGGGCAAAAAAAGCCACTGCACGGTAGACTTGATCATAACTTTCCATATCGTCAACTTTGTAGTAATCCGTTAAATGGTTACGCAAACTTTCAGACAGCTCATGATAAGGGGTATCTGAAATTCCAAGCGTACGAAAACCAGCCTCAGCTAAGCGATGCGCAAAGGGCTCGAAATTAGTTGGAAAATGCGGTGAAATCATTACAAAATTCATTGGTCTTGACATAGCGTTCCTCATTATTATTTTTCTTTCAGTTTACCATAGTTTGACATTTTTTTCTAGGTCAATGTCTAGTTGATGAACTATTGATTAGAAAAAAATTTCAAGTGTTTTCAAAATCTTTATTTAAACTTTTTCAAACAAATTCTGTTACACTATAGCTATGAAAATTTATACTATTTTAAATCCTATTGCTCGAGAAAACACCTACCTTTTAGTCAATGATGACGCAATTATAGTTGTGGACCCCGGAAGTGACGGGGATAAAATTCTTTCAAAAGTTAAGAGTTTTGAGAAACCCGTTGTTGCAATTCTATTAACACACACACACTATGATCATATCATGAGTCTAGACCTTGTCCGCGATACTTTTGACAATCCACCAGTTTATGTTTCTGAAAAGGAAGCATCTTGGCTTTATTCTCCTCTAGATAACCTTTCTGGCCTAGGAAGACATGATGACATGTTAGATGTCATCATGAAACCAGCTGACGATTTCTTTGAATATGGCAAAACATATGATATAGATGGATTTCATTTCACAGTTGTTGAAACTCCTGGTCATTCATGGGGAGGCGTTTCATTTATCTTTCCAAATGATGAGGTTATACTGAGTGGGGATGCTCTGTTTAGAGAAACGATTGGTCGTACAGATCTTCCAACCAGTAATTTCGATGATTTAATCTCTGGTATCCGTCAAAATCTTTTCACTTTACCCAATCACTATCAAGTTTATCCTGGTCACGGAATGGCCACAACAATTTCACATGAAAAAAACTTCAATCCTTTCTTTAAGTAAGGAATAATTCCTAAATAAAGCTGTTCAAATTATAAATAGTGTACAAGAACAAGCTTACTCCTCTTTAATGAACAGTAGTTTTTATATGATAATTAAACTAATCATTTATTTGAAAAAATAAATTTCTAAGCAATCCAATAGTCTCAAAAGGAGAGATTTAATCTACTATAAGAATCATCAAGTAAGTAAATTAAAACAAGTGAACTCAGCTAGAACTAACATTATCAAATAAGAAATTTAATACACTATATTTATATAGTGCATCAGCTAATATAATGCCATGCAAATAAACAGGTGTGTCCCTTAGGGACACACCTGTTTATTTCTCTAGTAAAGTATAAGCGCTTGGCTGACGATTTTCTAATGTCTGCATACGATTTCTGACTTCTTCCAAGTAGTCTAAATCAATGTTCGCATACAGTATCCGTTCACCATCAGAAGCTCGTGCGACAACAGTTCCCCAAGGGTCAACAACTAGACTATTACCATAGGCTAGCATCTTATCATTCTGTCCAAATTGATCTGGTGCAACTAAATAGACACCATTTTCAATTGCTCTCGCTCTAAGGAGAACTTCCCAGTGATCTTTCCCAGTCATCAGGTTAAAATCAGCAGGGTTAAAGATGATTTCTGCCCCCTTAAGTGCCAAGAGTCTATACATTTCTGGAAACCGCATATCATAACAAATGGTAAAGCCTATTTTGCCAAGTGGTGTGTCAACAAGAACTAATTCATTGCCATTCTCGACCGTATCTGACTCACGAAAAACTTTGCCTGACGGATCCATAATATCAAACGTATGAATTTTTCGATACTTGGCAATTATTTTACCTCTATCGTCAAATAAATAGCTTGTATTGTAATGTTTGTCAGAATTTGGTATGGATTCTGACCATGAACCTCCATGAATATAGACACCTAATTCCTTGGCTAAATTAGAAACCAATTGACTTGTTACCCCGTCTTCTGCCTCTGAATAAGGAGGTGTCTCATTACTGATGATATTCATCACTTCAGGGAATGCGATCAGTTTAGCCTCATTTTCAGCAGCTTCGCGGATAAATTTCTCTATTTTTTCCAAATTTACCTTGAGGTCATTTCCTGAAGTTATCTGAACTACAGCAATTTTATATTTTCTGAGTTTTTCCATATTAGTACCCCAAATCCAGATCTACACGATTTCTGACAGCTTTTCCTGTTTTGAAATCCGCGAATACATCAGAAAACAGCATCAAAGCACGTTCGAAATAATCATCGATATCACCAGCAGTATGTGGTGTAATGAGAACATTTGGCATACCCCAGAAAATAGATGACTCGCCTATCGGCTCCTCTTGAAAGACATCCAGACCAGCAAAAATGAGTGTGCCATTAGTCAAGGCTTCAATCAGTGCTGTCTCATCAACCGTTTCGCCGCGAGAAATATTAATAAAAACGCTCTGTTTTTTCATAGCTGCAAAGATATCTGCATCAAATAAATGATGCGTTTCGTGTGTTAAAGGGGTCAGTAAAACAACCACATCTGCATCAGGAAGTGCTATTTTAAGGTCTTTTTGCTGATACATCTTTTGATAGTTACTGTTTTCTTTTCCTGACCTAGACACACCTGTGACAGTCATTCCCATAGCTGAAGCCTTTCGAGCCAAAGCACTACCGATTGAACCCGCACCTACAATACACAAAGACTTACCGTGAACCGTTGTAAAAGTTCCCTCACCTTGCGACCACTTATGCTCTTCTTGACGTTTAATTGCCAAATCAAGTTGGCGAGTGTGAGCTAAAATCATTGCCAAGGCATGCTCAGACATATGTTCCGTATGGAGTCCTTTGCTATTGGTCAAGATAATATTTTTCTCTTTAATGTAATTAAAGGGCATTCTATTGACACTAGACGAAAAAGTGAAAATCAACTTCAGATTTGGAAAATGCGACAAAAAGTCAATAGATACTCTGGGCTCTGATACTAATACTTCAACATCAGGATAACTATCTGTTAACTCCGCATTGACAATTAAGATTGACTCCGAAAAAAAATCTTCATAGTGTTTTTTTAACTCATCTGACACATCATGCATAATCGCAATCATCTATATAACCTCAAAATAAGGTGAATTTCTACAGAATAAACCTAGAGGACTCTGAAAAACACCTTATCTTTCACTTTCTTTTTTATTACAGACTAAATTTATTGAATTGTTTTCCTTAACTTTGCTCAGGAAAAACATTAAAGTGTAGATAACATTTATTGACACACCTAGGAAAAGAAGTTCATATTAATCTTTTCTTATCATATTCTATCACATTCCTTTACACAAACTTATTTAAAAGAATTTTTTCCGATATTTTACCATAATGATAAGACTAATAATTGGTAGGATAGCAGAAACTAAATACATATTGCTAAAACCAACTCCCATAGCAACAAATCCCCAAACCATAGCACCGGAACCATAAGCCACATCCAATGAAGCAGAAAAAATTGATGTCGCCTGTCCACGCTCATGATCCCCTACATTACTGAGAACAATAGCATTCATAATAGGGAAGACACTTGCAAAACCAATAGCATATAAGATGGCTGCAAACAAAAAACCTGCTAAAGTGTTGCTATAAGCAATCATGACAAAGGATAGAATAATAAACAAAATACTAACAAAAACAAGAATAGAATTTTTGATTCCAGCTAGAAATCTAGGGTAAATCAACCTCACCAATACGGTCATTAAAGCATTAACTGTGAAATAGTAACCAATATTAGCAACATTTTTTTCAAGAGCAAACTGTGAAATAAAAGCTGTCACCCCAGCATTAGCAAGACATATAAGGGATAAAACTAAACTTGGGATGACTACTTGAACTTTCAATATCCCTTTACTAGAAGAAGTCTTTTTCACTTTCGACTTGTCTTGTCCTTTATAATGGTCTGAAATTAAGAGACTCATCAAAACCGCCAAAATTGTCAGAATCAGACCCGTCAAAAATAAAAGTTCAAAACCATAATGTTCAACGATATAAAGACCAATAAATGGTCCAATAGCCGATGGTAATGTTTGGGCAATACTAAAATACCCCAATCCAGCTGACAAACGTGACTTGGGAATCAAATCACTTGCCATAGTTCCGATAGCGGTATTTTCAATCCCCATAGCCGCACCTTGAATCAATCTTAGCAAAAATAAAAACCCCAATTGATGATTGAGATTCAATAGTGTAAAATCTAACACCAGAATCACTAGCCCAACAATCAAGATCATCTTTCGGCCGAAGCGATCAAGGAGTTTTCCAATGGGTATACGAACACATAAAGCAGCAATACCAAGAATGCCAACAATGGTTCCTGAATCACCTTCAGAACCTCCTAAATAAGCAACATATAAGGGTAAGGTTCCCATCTGTGTTGTAATCGCTGTACCAGCAAGAAAAGTGACCAACATCACACAAAGCATGTCTTTGGTCAAAATCTTTTCTTTATAACCTACACTTTCCACTCTCATCATACTTGTCCTACTTTATTAAATTGCAAACGTGAAAGAAATTCGCGTGTCCTTTCTTCTTTAGGATGGTTAAACACCTGATCAGGTGTTCCAATCTCTAACACTTTTCCACCATCCATAAAAACAATTTTATCCGCTACTTCATAAGCAAACTGCATCTCATGTGTCACGATTATCATTGTTCTACCTTCTGATGCTAACTGTTTCATAGTGCCCAACACTTCATCTACCAACTCAGGGTCAAGTGCTGATGTCGGCTCATCAAATAGCATCAATTTAGGCTCAAGTGCCATTGCACGTGCAATACCAACCCGTTGCTGCTGCCCACCTGATAATTGATTCGGATAAGCTTTAGCTTTGTCAGCTAAACCAACTTTTTCAAGCATTTTCATCCCAATCTCTTCAGCTTCTTTTTTGGGTACTTTGCGAGGTGTAACCAGCCCTTCAATGACATTTTGTAAGATTGTCATATGTCTAAAAAGCTCATATCCTTGAAATACCATAGCTGTATTCATACGGACTTGCTGAATCTGTTTGGGTGATGCTTTAACTAAATTAACACGATTATCATCTATTAAAATACCACCCGCATTAGCACGTTCTAGAAAGTTAATGCATCGTAAAAAGGTTGTTTTTCCTGAACCTGAAGGTCCTAAAATACAGATAACTTCTCCCTCTTTAACAATAACACCAACTCCTTTTAAAATTTCATTTGGCCCATAACTCTTATGAACATTTGTAATTTCAATTTGATTCATAGGTCTCCTCTTTTCTGACTAAAACACTTTTAAATTAACTGAGAGTCTTGCTACTTACGAAACAACATTGACAGAGTACTCATCTTTGATGATAGCTAGAGCATTTTCAAGTGACGTCTCAACAATTTGTCTGACAGCTAATTCCGTAAAATAAGCAATATGAGGTGTAATGATCACATTTGAAAGCTCCTGCATTTTTTTAACCAAAGGATTTCCTCGCCAACCTGTAGCAAAATATTTTTCTTCGTGCTCAATAGCATCTGTTCCAAAACCACCTAAATGGCCATTTTCAAGGAAAGGTATCATGGCTTGCGTATCAACTATTGACCCTCTTGCTGTATTAATCAAAATTGCATTTGGCTTCATTTGCTTGAAAACAGCTTGAGAAAACATGTGGTAGTTCTCAGCAGTAGCTGGAATATGAATGGATATCACGTCTGAAAGTTTAAGCAATTCTTCAAAAGAAACATAGGAGATTTTTTTTGCAAGAACTGGGTCTTCATCTTTACCATAAGCAATCACATTGGCTCCCATAGCAATTAGATTTTTTGCTACAAGAGAACCTATTCTTCCAGTTCCTAAGATGCCAATTGTAACATCAGACAACTCACGTCCCATATAAGATTTGCGAGTACTTTCTCCAAGATAATCAGGGACATGTCGTAAGAGCATTAGAATTAGCATAATAGCAAAGTGACCAACAGAAGTTGGACTATAGGCTGGAACATTTGTCACAGTCAAGTCATATTTTCGAGCAAATTCAAAGTTAATACCATCAACACCCGTGGACTTCACTGATAATACTTTTATTCCATTTTCTTTCAGTTGATGATAAATCATTTCATTCGTTGCCAACTCTGGACTAGGATAAAAGCACAAGCCATCAAAACCTTTAGTAAGATCAATATTTTCAGATGTTAAGTTTTCAGTCACAACCGTTACGGGTTGTTGATGACTGATTGACCAATCTTCAATATATACTCTCTCCTGCGTGTTAGCTCCCATAAAAATAATTTTCACTAGGCACCCTCCCTTTGTTGAGTGTCCACTACAGCATAAGCTAGCGCATCTCCAATAATTGCCATTCCTTTTGTAATCTCCTCAACACTTGGTTTTGTGAAATTCAAGCGGAAATAATGTTCAAAGCCCGTTTGATCAACACTCATAACATTTCCTGGAATAACAGCGACTTTTTTATCTATCAAATAGTCATAAAATTTTTCTGGAACAACATCATCAGTCATTTTTGCACAGAGGAAATAACCACCTGTAGGACGAATATAGGTGAGTAAACTAGAATCTATCTTATCCAAACCATCAATCATAGCATAGAATCGCTTGCGATAGAGGTCACGTAACTCCTCAATATGACCTTCAAAGTCATATTCAGTCATGAGCTTTGATGCAACCAACTGCCAGTACTGATTGGTGTGAGAATCTGAAGTTTGCTTTCCTAATAACATAGGCTGATAAACACCTTTAGGGACAACTAAGAAACCAAGTCGAGTTGATGGTGCCAATATTTTTGAAAATGACCCTGAATAGATGACAATTCCTTCTGTATCAAATGATTTCATCTTAGGAATTGCTTCGCCTTCATAAAGCAAATCACCATAAGGATCATCTTCGTAAATCATAACGCCATACTCTAGACATAAGTCATAGACTTTATGACGGTCTTCCAAGGGCATTGAAGTCCCCATAGGGTTTTGGAAAGTTGGAATAAGGTAAATCATTTTAATTTTATGATCAACATCTGCTTCAAAAGCAGCTTCTAACTTTTCAATATCAATTGATTCACCAACCATAGGAATAGCCATAGGGATAGCTCCATAGCTGCAAATTGCATTTACCGCGCCTGAGAAAGTTTGCTCCTCGCAAATAACGATGTCACCTTCATTGCAGAAGGCTTTAACTGTAATATCCATTCCTTGTGTGGAACCAGAGACAACTAGCAAGCCATCCTCTTCTTCATCGTAGACACCTACAATATTTTTCAATCGTTTCCCAAGTGCTGCTAAAAATTCTGGATGTCCTTCCGAAGCACCATATTGTAGGAAAGTCTCATGATTTTCCAATTCATATAAGGATTGAGAAATTTTCGCCATTTTCTCACTAGGAAAAGCTTCCTCTGGAGGAAAACCATAAGCAAAGGAAATAACCTCTGACGATTCCATATTTTTTCTTGCGTTATCACGCAAAGGATTTTTCTTTATTTGTCCAATACGATTTGAAAACTGATAGTTCATTAAATGGTCTCCTTATTAATATTTAAATGTCAAATTATTTTTATAAAATGTTAGATGCAGTATAATTTGTTTATCCTCATCTACAAAATCTTTAACTGTAGCCAAGAAAGACTTGAAAAATCGGAAAATTTACTCTAACAAGTAACTTTTTCCTATAAGGCCCCACTTGAGTTTTAAGAAAAAAACAACTATCTGATGAAACATCAAGCACCCGTATACCGAGAGAGAAATTCTTTTGTCCTTACTTCTTTTGGATGATTAAAGACTTGATCAGGTGTTCCTTCTTCAACAACCTTACCGCCCTCCATAAAGATGATTTTATCTGATACTTCATAGGCGAATTGCATCTCATGTGTGACCAAAATCATAGTCATTCCCTCACTGGCAATTTTTTTCATTACTTCGAGAGTTTGTCCCACGAGCTCTGGATCAAGCGCGCTTGTTGGTTCATCGAATAAAATCACTTCTGGATTTATAGCCAACGCTCGAGCAATACCAATACGCTGTTGCTGCCCTCCAGACATCTGAGAAGGGTAAAAATCCTGTCTATCTAGAAGTGAGACTTTTTCAAGCATGTTCAAAGCAATAGCTTCTGCCTCAGATTTAGACATTTTTTGAGCCAACATCAGAGGAATCATAATATTTTCTTTAGCTGTTTTATTAGCAAATAAAGCGTAATTTTGGAAAACCATAGAAGTGTTTCGTCGGACATCAAGGATTTCTTTTTTGCTCGCCTTTTGCAAATTAACAACTTTATCAGCAACTGTTAATTCACCTTGATCTGCTTGTTCAAGAAAATTAAGACACCTTAGAAAAGTTGTTTTTCCTGACCCTGATGGTCCCAAGATACAGACAACTTGACCAGATTCCACTTCTAAATCAACACCTTTTAAGACTTGATTCTTGCCAAAAGATTTATGAACGTTTTTAGCTGTAATCATGCATCTTCCCTCCTGAATCGACTATTTAGGCTACGCTCAATCATGCCAGATCCTTGTTCAATAAAGGTATTGAGTACCCAATAGATTAAAGCAACCGCCAGATAGGCTTCCAAGAAACGATAACTCTGTTGGACTGAAATCTTAGCAGCTGCAAAAATATCAACAACACCAACCATTGAAACCAGAGAAGATGCCTTAACAAGACTTATCAAAGTGTTACTCATCATTGGTAAAGCAACAGGTAAAGCTTGAGGTATCATGATTCTTCGAATAATCTGACGTCTATTCATCGCTAAAGATTTAGCAGCATCATACTGTCCTTTACCAATTGAGGAAATTGCTGCTCTGAATGCTTCGCTTAGCCCAATCATTGCCATGATACTCAAACCAAAGATTGCAATCAATATGGGATTAATATCCTTAAATTGTAAACTCCAACCAATATCACTTGCAAAAACATCGAATTTTTTAGCAAATATCAGATAAGTTCCAAGTAAAATCAAGACTATTGGAACACCTTTGAGTACTGTGATACTAGCAGCAAGAAACTGTGATAAGACTGGAATTTTATAAAAACGAACCAGGGCTATGATAAGCCCTAGTACTAAACCAATTATCAATGACACAAGGGCAACTGTAATTGTTGTTCCAATATATGTAACTGCAACCTGTAAACTATTAAGGAAAACTTCAAATTTAAAACTCATATGCTTTACCTTCTATTCTAGTGACTATAATTTAGTCTTTGGGTACATAATCCCCACCTAGATATTCTTCAGATAGTTTCAGAATTGTACCGTCAGCTTTTAGTTCATCCATAGCATCATTAACTGCTTTTTGGAAATCTGCATCTGCATCTTTATTGAATAAAAGATAAGCATCAGATTTGTGAACAGGATCAGAACCAATGACAAAGTTCACACCGTAATTTTTATTATAGAGGTCAACTTGATATTTTGGTGCCAATGTTGCATCAACTGCCCCAGACTTAATTGCTTCAACAGTTTGTTCATTTGTATATTCTCCATAAACAAGTGTGAAAGCATCTGGATTATCTTTTAGATAATTTTCAGCCATAGCAGCTTGGTTAGTTCCTGTTGTGACGTAAATTTTCTTGCCTTTAACTTGGTCAAAACTATCTAGTGCAGCACCTTTGTCACCATCAGTTACAATGTAAGTATCCCAAGTTACATAACCAGTGGTTCCATAAGTGAATTTCTCTTTACGGTCATCATTAACTTCATATTCATAAGCTGCCATCATAGCTTTTCCAGATTCCAAATTAGATAAGGTAGTCGGGAAATCACCACCCATAAATTCAAATTTATAATCTGCCAATTTTTCATCAACAGCTTCAACAATCTTAACATCAAAACCATCGTATTCATCATCTTCATTAAGATAAGCATATGGTAGAGCATCATTCCCTGTAGCAACTGTAATCGTTGTGACATTACTATCCTCAGAGGATGCTGAACTGCTATCAGATGAACTACTACATGCTGCCAAAGCCACAAGTGCTAATGCACTAACAAATGTAATTGACATTTTTCCTACAAAACTCTTTTTCATAATATTTTCTCCATTTTTCTTTGCGAAGTTACCGACTGTACTTTCTCAATGTTATCTTCAGTATGTTGAAGTGCAACTTCTTTATTTTTCCTACCAAATAACTGTTTAATAGAAAACTTAGATTTGCTACCACCATAAGTCGTTTTACGTTCAACCCATTTGAAAAACAATTCCAACAAAATGCTACAAACTATGAAGATAATTGCTGCATCTACATAACCTTCAAAGATGTGCATGCTTACAGCTCCTAGTGCTTTAGCACGCCCTATAACATCTAAAACGCCAATTGTGAAAGCAAGTGAAGTATCTTGAAGGAGACCAATGGTTGCCGTCCCAAAACTCGGAATTGCCACTTTTATGGCCTGAGGAAGAATGATTTTCAGATAGGCTTGTTTTTTTGTTAAGCCACTTGCTAAAGCTGCCTCTAATTGATTGTCTGGAACACTAAGAATAGCTGCTCTAAATGTCTCGGATTGGAAGGCTGCTGTGTTGAGACCGTAGGTGACATAGAGATAAATCATCTTGTCAACGTTCGTCATGTCAATCCCAATTATTTTTAAAACTTCTGGTAAGCCATAAAAAACAATGAAAAGCTGAACCAGTATTGGTGTCCCTCTAATAAAGGAAACAAAAACAATTGAAACTTGATTAAGAATTGGTATCTTTTCAATTCTAAACAATGCTATCAAAGCACCTAATATCAGTCCAATTAGAGTTGCTACTAAGACAATTTCTAATGTTACTGGTAAGGCTTTTAGAATTTTAGGAAAATATTTTTCCGCAAGCTCTATGTTGAACAGTTGGTTCATAACTCCTCCTTTCAAGTGGTTTAACAAATTGCTTGTAAAGTAATTTTACAAGTCTTTTACTTGATAGATAATAGTTTAATCTATTCGAGGATAAAACGCAATATAATTTTCTGATTATTCTGAATATTACGTATCTTGTTGTGATATTTGATAAAAATTAAGCTGAAACCGTTTTATTTTTGCGATTATTAGCCTCTTTATTGCAAATATCCAAAAATGTGCTAAAATTAATGTTATATTTCCTAACATAGAGGAGGCTGATTTTATGAACCTAGATAGCATTGATATAAAAATACTAAATATTTTGCAAAAAAATAGTCGTGAGCCACTGAAATCTATTGCAGAACAGTGTTTCATCTCATCACCATCTGTATCTGCACATATACAAAAGCTAGAAAAAGAGATTATCAAAAATTATCGACTTGTTGTCGACTATGAAAAACTTGGCTATCAAATCAAAGCGTTTGTAAATATTTCTCTCAACACTGATAACAAGAGTGATTTTATTGAACTAGTCAAAGCTATCCCAAATGTTCTTGAAGTCGATAATATCACAGGAAATTATGATTTTATTTTGAAGGTTCTTTTTAAGGACGTACATGACTTAGAAAGATTTCTTATCAAATTAAAACCTTTCGGAAGTACAAACACCAATATTGTATTTACAACTCAGGTTGAAAATCGTGGCATGATTCATGATGAGACAGGCTTTGAAGACTAACTGATAAAAAGATCTAAAAATACGTTATTTCCTTACATTAATTAACTAGATAGGCTGAGAAAAATATCAGCCTATCTAGTTTTTGTGATTTTAATATACTTCACTAATAGGCCTTGCTAAAAATTCAAGAATGCTATAGATTCAATAGAAGCCATAATGTAGTTTTTTTAAAGCATGAAATAAATAAAAAATACAAAAAAACAAGGAACCTGCAAAAGTCAAGTTTGACTTTTGCAGGTTCCTTGTTTTGATTCAAGATAGTAATCGTCCACTATTGGAACAGACCTTATCTTTTAAGATAGCATCTAAAATTTAAATATCTATCATTTTTTTAAGTTCTTGTACTAGGCTTTTAAATAGCGTCTCATTGATAATACTGATCCGAGCGAGCCAATAAGAATACCAACAAGGCATGTCCCACCGATTAGTATCGGAAGGAAAGTATTTGGACTATAGATTGATAAATCATTAAGTTGAAGCTGAGGATTGAACTCTGAATAAACATAATGATACAAGAAGTAAAAAATAAGCGATGGAGTAACAGCTCCTAATAAACCAACCCAAGCACCCTCAAAAAAGAACGGTCCACGAATATAAGAATTTTTTGCTCCTACTAGTCTCATAATTTCAATATCACGTTGACGAGACATAATTGTCATACGTATTGTATTTGAAATTAAGAAAACTGCAACCAGAATCAGCAGTAATGTCCCCGCAAATCCCCAAGTTCGGATAAGTCCTGCAATATGGAAAAGTTGTTCGGAGTTTGCCCCCCCATAATTAACATCTTCAACTCCATCAATAGCTGAAATGTCGTCAGCAATCTTTTTAACATCAGAAGGAGAGTCTGCTTCAACAATATAAACATCTTGAAGAGGATTAGAATCACCATCAAAAAGTGTCCAATCATCACCGTAAGTCTCTTGAAGCTTGGCTAATTGTTCATCTTTACTAGAAAAAGTTACCGAATTTACGCCAGAAACCGCACTGATTTTATCATATACCCCATGGTAAGAGTCGTTAATAGTGGTTTCCCCTGCAATATTTGTTATTGTTTCAGAGTTATCTGTAGAGTCAACTTGTAAATAAACATTAATATGAATATTGTTTTCAATACCTGATGCAATGCGCTCAACATTTAAGAGAACAGCTGTAAATATCCCGACTAAAGTCAAGGTTAAGGCAACAGTACTGACAGATGCAAATGTCATCCAAATGTTACGTTTTAAACTTTTAATGGATTCCCATAAATGACGGAAAAAATTTCTAATCATCGTAACCATACTCTCCTTCCTCTTCATCACGTACAATGCGACCGTCTTCAATCGCAATAACACGATGACGAAGCGTATTTACAATTTGGCTATTATGAGTTGCCATCAAAATTGTCGTTCCCTGAAGATTGATGCGCTCTAATAACTGCATAATTTCCCAAGATATTTCTGGATCAAGGTTTCCAGTTGGTTCATCCGCTATAAGTACCTTAGGATTATTAATAATGGCACGCGCAATAGCGACACGCTGCTGCTCACCCCCAGATAATTGATCTGGAAATGAACGCATCTTGTGTTTAAGTCCAACTAAATCTAAAATTTCAGGTACACGTTTTTTAATATCACGTGGTTTTTCACCAATAACTTGCATAGCATAGGCAACATTTTCAAAAACTGTCTTTTTAGGAAGAAGTTTATAGTCTTGGAAAACAACACCAATACTACGACGCAAGAGTGGGATGTCTTTTTTCCTCAATTTATTGAGATTGAATTCACCAACTTTGATAGTTCCAGCTGTGAGTTTTTCTTCGCGATATAATAATTTGATAAAACTTGACTTTCCTGCTCCTGAAGGACCAACAAGGTAGACAAATTCACCCTGATTGACTGAGATGGTAATATCTCTCAAGGCTGTCGTTGAGCGATGGTACTTTTTAGTAACACCTTTCATTTCAATTAACGCCATTTCTGTTCCTTTTCTATTTATTATTATTTCATATTAGGGAATTTAAAAACACACTAATAGTGGCTAACATCGAAGATAAGACTGTCGACTACCTCTTAACGTTTTTATGACAAGACTACTCTATTCTCCACTTAAGATAAGCGTCAATAAAACCAGCAATATCTCCATCCATGACTTTATCAACTTGTGCAACCTCATAGCTTGTCCTGTGATCTTTTACCATTGTATAAGGTGTAAAGACATAAGACCGAATTTGACTACCCCATGTGATTTCTTTTTTGTCACCTTTAAGAGCATCTACTTCTTCCGCTTTTTTTTCTTGTTCCAATTGATAGAGTTTAGCTTGAAGCATTTTCATGGCACGATCTCGGTTTCCATATTGCGTACGATCAACTGTTGAGGCAACAACAATTCCTGTTGGTGTATGGGTCAGGCGAACACCCGTTGATACTTTATTAACATTTTGTCCACCAGCTCCGCCTGAACGAAAAGTATCCATCTTAATATCATCGTCTCGGATATCAACCTCAATTGTATCATCCAACTCAGGCATCACTTCAACAGAAGCAAAAGAGGTATGTCGTCTCTTAGCAGAATCAAATGGTGATATACGTACTAATCGATGTACACCCATCTCTGATTTCAATAGTCCATATGCATTTTGTCCTTCAAAAGAAAGCGTAACCGATTTAATTCCTGCTTCATCTCCCGCTTGATAATCTAGAACTTCAACGTTAAAACCATTAGCATTGCCAAAGCGAGTGTACATGCGCAAGAGCATGTCTCCCCAGTCTTGCGCTTCTGTTCCGCCAGATCCTGGATGAATTTCTAAAATGGCATTGTTGTGATCATATGGTTCTGAAAGCAAGAGAGCCATCTCATACTTTGCCATAATCTTATCTAACGTCCCAAGAGTTTCTTCAAGTTCTGACTGTAAGGAGGCATCCTCATCTAACATTTCTTGAAGTAATTCTGAATCCTCACACAATTCTTGCATCTTTTTGAAATTATCATATTTGAGTTTAAGATCACTCAACTCCAAAGAAATTTTTTGTGCTGCAATATTATCATTCCAGAAGTCTGGCTCAGTCATTTGATTTTCAAGAAGAGCAATCTCTTCTTCCAAACGATCTAAGTCAAAGAGACCTCCTGAAGCTAGTCAACTTCTCTTGATTATCTACTATTTGTTGTCGAATTTCTGCCTTATCCATCCAATGATACCTCTTTATGTTTTTTTTCATTCTAACACAAATCAATCAATTTTACCATTGCTAAAAAACCAGAGAATCCCTGAAAAATTGTGCTTGATTCCCCTGTCTATATAGTTTAAAAAAAAATTGTAAAGAGAACAAGTCTTGAACCTTACAAAATATGACAAATATTAAAATTTTATGACAGACAGGGCAAGGGTGAACTCTTGAAAAAAATTATAGGATTGTAGTGCTATTAAAATTTCCCTTTTCTTAGTTCTTGAAGAATTTGAGTAAGATTATCAAAAATGCAATCAGCCTGAGATTGATCAACATCAAATAGACGATCACGTATAGCTAAAACTTGAATATTAGCATTCTTTCCAGCCTCAATACCTTTCTGGCTATCTTCGATAATAAAGGTATCTGATTTATTAACACCAAGCATCTCACAGGCGGCATTATATATTGCAGGATTTGGTTTCCCTTCCTCAAAATCACTGCCAGATAACACATGGGAAAAATAAGATGAAATGCCTGTCTCCGAAAGAGCAAATGCAATATCTTTGTGCTCTGAGTTTGAGGCAAGTGCCAGTTTTATCCCTTGATCATGTAAACTTTTCAATACTTGTTTTACATCTGGGAAAATAACTTCTTTGTATGGCGCCCGATGATTATTCTTGTAATCAATATACTCATTTTCAAGAGCATCTACATCATAAGTATCGAAGCGGTCCTGCAAAATTTTTTCCCATACTTGATCAAGACGACCGCCTACAAAGTCTTTTGGAATCATATGGCTTATAGAGATTCCTTTAGCCTTCAAAAATGTTTCACGTCTTCGGTAATAAAAACCCTCTGTATCAAAAAGGACGCCATCCATATCAAAAATTACTGCTTTAATCATTTTTCCCTCTTCTCTATTGTCACTATTCTACCATAAAAACAGTCTTGACTTATAAGACAATTGAGAATTCTTTAAAATAGCTAAACTTCTTTATTTTTGTTAAACTATCTGTATGACAAAACTTGCAATTATGAGTGACCTTCATATTGACCTCAATAACTTTGGCCACTTTGAAAGTGAAACTCTCGTCAATACACTCAAAAACGAAAAGATAGACCATCTTCACATAGCCGGTGATATTTCTAATCATTTCCATAAAGTATCTTACCCATTTTTAGATGAAATGGCCAGACACTTTGAAGTGAGCTATAATTTGGGAAATCACGATATGCTAGATCTACCGGAGAAGGAGATTGAAAACCTAGATTTTCAAACTATTTCGTTGGCAAATTCGACACTGCTAGCTTTCCATGGTTGGTATGACTATTCTTTCTATCCTGAAAAAGATGATAAACAAAACCTCAAATTTAAGAACACTTTTTGGTTCGATAGACGACTAGATCGTGGTTTCAGTGACAAAGAGTTGACTCTCAAATCCGCACAGCAGCTTGATAATATCCTGTCAAATAATAAAGGCAAAACCATCGTTAGCATGCACTTTGTACCTCATAATAATTTTATCTTGAAGCATGAGCGTTTCAAGCCTTTCAATGCCTTTCTGGGGAGTCAAATATTTCATGAAATTTTCGTTAAAAATGGCGTAACTGATGTTGTTTTCGGACATTCTCACCATAGTATTACAGCTCAAACTATCGATAATGTCACTTATCATGCAAAACCACTCGGCTATACGAGAGAATGGGATTTAACTATTGACTATGTTAATCAACATTCTGAACTAAATCCTACTGGCACTTGGAATCTCAGTAAACGTTATAATTTAGTGAAAAAACTATCTGATTTTGATAAATATAAAAACGATCACCTTGCAGACGAGTTTCGAAACTCTATGACCATTTTTGATTTGAAGTAGTTTTTTCACTTTAAAATATGAATATTAAGAAGACTGTATGTTCAAGCATATTGTTTAAATGTATAATATTCACAATAACAAAAAATCAGATTCAATTGAATCTGATTTTTTTAAGTTAACATTAAATAGCTTTTTCATCTTGTCCTGTGGCACGTTGAACAGCCTTGATAATTTCAACAAGAACAACCATCAATAAACTGCCAATAATAACTGCCAACCATTGTGTAACACTAAGATTTGATACATGGAAGAGTTCGTTAAATCCAGGCACAACTATAGTAACCATCAAGAGAAGGAAGGCTACAGGAACTGCCCAGTTAAATGTTTTATTCCTGAATAAACCAACTTTGAAAATCGATTGATAAACTGATTTCACATTATAGGCATGAACCAATTGAATGAGTCCTAATGTCGCGAATGCCATCGTCAAAGCATCTTCATGGACCTCAGCATTTGTAGCATGTTCCGGGAAGAGCAAAGCAAATCCATAAACCCCAAGTACAAGTAGCGTTTGTAGAACTCCTTGATAAATGATAGCTCCCATGACACCACCATCAAAGAAATTGGATTTACGCCCACGGGGTTTGTGTCCCATAACACCTGGTTCAGCAGGCTCAACACCAAGTGCTATAGCTGGGAGAGTATCTGTTACTAGGTTTATCCAAAGAAGATGAACAGGTTGAAGAACATCCCAGCCAAAAAGTGTCGCAAAAAATATAGTGAAGACTTCGGCCATGTTGGCTGAGAGAAGGTATTGAATTGATTTTTGAATATTTGAGAAGACTTTACGACCTTCTTCAACCGCAACAATAATTGTTGCAAAGTTATCATCAGCCAAGACCATATCAGAGGCACCTTTGGATACTTCTGTTCCTGTTATCCCCATACCAATACCAATATCAGCTGTTTTAAGTGATGGGGCATCATTAACACCGTCACCAGTCATTGCAACGACTTTACCGTCATTCTGCCATGCCTTAACGATACGAACTTTATGCTCGGGAGATACACGGGCATATACAGAATATTGTTTGAATACTTTTTGGAACTCTTCATCAGTCAGTTCATTAAGTTCCGCACCTGTGAAAACATGGTCTTCAGTATCATTTGGATCAATAATTCCCAAACGCTTGGCAATAGCTTCCGCAGTATCCTGATGGTCTCCAGTAATCATAATTGGTCGGATACCTGCTTCTTTAGCAACCTTAACAGCTCCAGCTGCTTCAGGACGCTCGGGGTCAATCATTCCGATTAAGCCAGAGAAAACAAGATCATTTTCAACGATATCACTTTCTAGAGTTGGAATAGTAGCAACTGACTTGTAGGCCATCATCAGGACACGAAGTGCTTGTTTAGCAAGACCTTTATTGGCAGCTAAAATTTCTTCTTTTTCAACTTCTGTAATAGGACGAATTTGTCCATCTACTTCAATTTTGGTGACACGTTTCAGAAGTTGATCTGGGGCACCTTTTACTGCAACAAAGTAGCTTCCATCAGCTTCTTTGTGAATGGTTGACATCAATTTACGATCTGAATCAAATGGCAATTCTGCCACACGGGGTTCCGTTTTCAATACTTCACGAACATCAAAATTATGATCGAACCCAAATTGAACAAGAGCTGTTTCAGTTGGATCGCCGATAAGCTTTCCTTTTTGATCAATTTTTGTATCGTTAGCAAAGTTCATAACACGAAGTGTGCTGTTATCTTCTTCAATATCAGTTGCAGCACTTTGTAACTTACCGTTAGTATAGACTTTTTCAACTCTCATTCGGTTCATAGTCAAAGTCCCTGTTTTATCAGAAGCAATGATCTCAGTTGACCCAAGTGTTTCTACTGCTGGTAATTTACGAACGATGGAATTGCGTTTTGCAAGAGTTGTCGTTCCAATCGATAGTACGATAGTAACAATAGCAGGAAGACCTTCTGGAATGGCTGCAACTGCTAGTGCAACAGATGTCATCAAGCCTTCTAAAGGCTCAGCACCTCTAAAGAAAACTGCAACTATAAAAGTAATTACAGCAACACCTACAATTAAATAAGTTAACGCTTTGGAAAGTTGATTTAGATTTTGTTTGAGTGGTGTATCTGTCTCATCAGCGTTAGCTAACATATCAGCAATTTTACCAACCTCAGTATACATACCAGTGTTAGTAATGACACCTGAACCACGGCCATAAGTGACATTCGAATTTTGATATGCCATATTCAAACGGTCACCTATACCAGCATCTGCTGCAACTTTAGTCGATAGATCTTTTTCAACTGGAACTGATTCCCCAGTTAGTGCGGCTTCTTCAATTTTTAGAGAAGCACTTTTCAATAGTCGCATATCAGCAGGAACAACATCACCAGCCTCAAGCATAACAATATCTCCAGGTACTAATTCTTTTGAATCAATTTCTGAGATATGCCCATCTCGACGAACGCGAGCAATTGGACTTGACATTGATTTGAGCGCTTCAATGGCTGCTTCAGCTTGACCTTCTTGATAAACACCAAATGCGGCATTTAAAATAACAACTGCTAAAATAATAATAGCATCAGTTAAGCCTTCGGTTCCCTCAGTGATCACAGATAGTGCAGCCGCAACAAGTAGAATAATGATCATCAAATCTTTGAACTGGTCAAGGAACTTCGCAAGAAGACCTCTTTTCTCATCTTCCTCAAGTTCATTTCGACCAAAATCAGTTAATCTTTTTTTAGCTTCTGCTGTGGACAAGCCTTCTTTAGAAGAATCTAATTCGTTTAGGACTTCATCTGTGTTTTGTGTATAAAACAATTCCTTGCTTTGCTCTTTAGACAAAATATTTCTCCTTTGTGGTCCCTAAATATAGGATAAAAAAAGAGACCTGTTTTTTTAAAACAAGTCTCGCTGTTTAAGATAATGCCGGAAATTTCTTTCGTAATGACGACATTATCACGGGTACACCCGTCTGCTACTCCCTTGATATTAAGGATAATTGTAACAAATTTCATTGTTCTTTGCAAGCGATATTGTTTTTATCATTATCAAGAAAAGGCTTTCATACTTGCTTTCTATCCTGTAACAGTCTGTTAATACCATTTTATTTCTAACTGATAATCCGCAAACAATTGACCCGTTTCTGCTTGTTTTAACTGATAATCTACTTTGACTAAATTTTGTTCTGGCTTTTGTTCAAATAGACAGGTATCTGTTATTAAATGTTGTATCCCCATCGGAGTTGGTATGCTAATAAGTGCAGGTGAGCCTTTATGAAATCGCATGATTGATTTTGGATCAGAGTACCGAGTCATTATCAGCTCATCATCCTTAATTTTTAAAACAACTCTTTGCTTTTCATCGTTGTGATATACAATATAAATGCTATTTGCTTTTGTCGTCACTTGACAATCCCGAACCTCATGAATAACTTCTGTCTCATGATCAATTTTGATGGTATTGTTAATTTCTATTTGCATTTTTACTCTCTTTTTCTTTATCCATACTATTTTACCAAGTTCTGACGAAACTTTCAATTTTTGCTATAATTAGAGGTATGAATGAAAAAGTATTTCGTGATCCTATTCACAACTATATCCATGTTAACCATCAGGTCATCTATGACCTCATTAATACAAGAGAATTCCAGAGATTACGTCGCATCAAGCAGGTTCCAACGACAGCCTTTACTTTCCACGGAGCTGAACACAGCCGCTTTTCTCATTGTCTGGGCGTTTATGAAATTGCACGCCGAGTGACTGAGATTTTCGACAACAAATACTCTGATATTTGGAATTCTGACGAAACTCTTTTAACATTGGCTGCTGCACTTTTACATGATATCGGTCATGGAGCTTATTCGCATACCTTTGAGCATCTTTTTGCGACAGATCATGAAGCCTACACTCAGGAAATTATTACCCACCCTGAAACCGAAATCAATTACATACTATCTCGCGTCTCTCCTGATTTTCCTGAAAAAGTTGCCAGTGTTATCAATCATACTTATCCAAATAAGCAAGTGGTTCAGCTCATTTCTAGTCAGATTGACTGCGACCGGATGGACTACCTTTTGCGTGACTCTTATTATTCTGCTGCAAGCTATGGACAATTTGACCTAACACGTATTTTGAGGATTATCCGCCCAATTGACAATGGCATTGCTTTTTTACGCAACGGTATGCACTCTGTTGAAGATTACATTGTCAGCCGTTTTCAAATGTACATGCAAGTTTACTTTCACCCCGCCAGTCGAGCAATGGAGGTCCTGCTCCAAAATCTTCTTAAACGTGCAAAATTTATTTTTGATGACAACATTGACTTTTTCGAAAAAACATCACCTAACCTTATTCCCTTCTTTAAAGAAAGTTTCACGTTAAGTGATTACCTTACTCTTGATGATGGTGTCATGAATACCTATTTTCAATGTTGGATGACTTCCGATGATGATATCTTAGCAGACCTTGCCAGCCGTTTCATTAACAGAAAAGTCTTTAAATCAGTAACTTTTAATGAAAGCTCTGAAAAAGAATTGTATCTTCTTAAAGATTGTGTTGCTGCTGTCGGTTTTGACCCGGAATATTACACAGGCATTAATGCTAATTTTGACCTACCTTATGATATTTACCGGCCAAAAGAAAGCAATCCGCGGACACAAATTGAAATCATCCAAAAAGATGGAAGTCTAGCTGAACTGTCAACATTATCAACGATTGTTAAGGCTTTAGCGGGCTCAAATTATGGAGATATACGCTTTTATTTTCCTAAAGAAATGTTGCAAGCAACAGATCTCTTTTCAGATGATAAGTTGGAATTTCTTTCATACATTACTAATGAACACTTCAATGGACAACGTGGTAAGACTTAATTATTGTGAACTTAATCCATCAAAAACAGTATTTATTTTTTAAAAAAAGACTCTGGATGATTTAAAGATCTTCCATCAAACTCTTTTTCTTACACATTAATTTGCTATGTCAGTCATGACAAATAGCTATTATTTTAGTAAGATAGTAACTGATAAACTCTATTAGGAAAGGCAAACTTATTATACTATGTCTATAAAATTAGTCGCTATCGATATCGATGGCACACTCATTACTAATGATCGAAAAATTACCACTGATGTCTACCAAGCAATTCAGGACGCTAAAAAGCAAGACGTCAAGATAATCATCGCAACAGGACGGCCAATTGCTGGAGTTCAAAATCTGCTGGAAGAGCTAAACCTGAAAGATCATGGTGATTATGTCATTACCTTCAATGGTGGGCTCGTTCAAGATACTGCAACTGGTGAAGATATCATCAAAGAAACAATGACTTATGCAGACTATCTTGATATTGAATTTTTAAGCCGTAAATTGGATGTTCATATGCATGCCATCACTAAAAGTGGGATTTTTACTGCAAATCGTAATATCGGTAAATATACTGTACATGAGTCAACATTAGTTAATATGCCTATTTTCTATCGTACACAAGAAGAAATGGCTAACAAAGAGATTGTTAAAACCATGATGATTGATGAACCTAAAATTTTAGACGACGTCATGCGCAATATCCCAAAAGATTTCTACGATAGGTATAATATTGTAAGATCAACACCCTTTTACCTAGAGCTTATGAATAAAGAAACTAGCAAAGGCAATGCAATTATCCATCTTGCTCAAAAGCTGGGACTTGATATGAGTCAAACTATGGCAATTGGTGATGCTGAAAATGACAGAGCTATGCTAGAAGTTGTTGGAAATCCTGTTGTTATGGAAAATGGTGTTCCTGAACTAAAAAAAATTGCCAAGTACATCACTAAATCAAACCAAGAAAGTGGCGTAGCTTATGCCCTTAGAGAGTGGGTTTTAAATTAATGTATTCATATAAAGTCGGTATTTCAGTCGAAGAACATGATAATTTTATAAAAAAAAGTCATCAAACCAATTTACTGCAAAGTGCCAACTGGGCAAAAATCAAAGACAATTGGGGCAATGAACGCCTTGGGTTTTACAAAGACGATATTTTAGTTGCTTCTGCTTCGATTCTCATAAAATCTCTACCTCTAGGATTTACCATGCTATACATTCCTCGTGGTCCAGTCATGGACTATAGTGATAAGGAATTAGTCACATTTGTAATCCAATCTCTAAAAAAATTTGGAAAAACTAAGCGTGCTCTCTTTATCAAGCTCTACTTTTAAAACACTATAAAATCGGAGAAGAAACTGAAGAGGACGCTGAGGTTCTCGAAGATATTAAACATTTAACTGATGCTGGTGCCATTTGGACAGGCCGTACAATTGAAATTGACCAAAGTATTCAACCTAGATTTCAAGCAAATGTCTACACTCAAGCCGATATGTTGCCAACATTTCCTAAGCACACAAAGCGTCTTATGAAAGATGCTAATACTCGTGGTGTCATCACAAGCCGTGGCAATGTTTCTGATGTAAAGGCATTCGCTGACGTCGTTGCTTTAACCGAGAACCGCAAAGGTGTTGCTCTTCGTAATGAAGATTATTTTAAAAAAGTAATGACTACTTATGGACAAGATGCTTATCTTCACCTGGCAAAAGTTAATCTGCCAAAACGTTTGGAAGAGTACAAAAAACAATTGGCACAAATCGAAAAGGACTTATCTGAAACTGCTGAACACCAAAAGAAACGATTGACTAAACTGACGCAACAAAAGAATTCAGTCAATAAATACATCAGCGAATTTGAAGAATTTGTCTTCAAGTATCCAGATGAGCTCATTATTGCTGGTATACTATCTGTTTCCTATGGCAATGTCATGGAAATGCTTTATGCTGGCATGAATGATGAGTTTAAAAAATTCTATCCGCAGTATTCTCTCTATCCAAAAGTATTTGAAGATGCTTATAATGATGGCATTATTTGGGCAAATATGGGAGGTGTTGAAGGCTCACTTGATGACGGATTGACTAAATTTAAGTCAAATTTCAACCCAACTATTGAGGAGTTTATCGGAGAATTTAACATACCAGTTAACAACCTGTTTTATAAGCTCTCTACTAAAGCCTATGATCTTCGCAAAAAAATGAGGAGCAGTCATTGATGTCATTCAAGATTTTAAATAAAGAAGAATTCAATCAATTTTGCAGTCAAATGACTTATAAATCTTTTATGCAGTCCACTGAAATGGCTGATCTATTACAAAAACGGGGCTATCAGATTCAGTATGTCGGTTATGAAGAAGAGGAGATACTGCAAGTAGCAGCTTTACTATACAGTTTGCCTATGACGGGTGGCTTGCATATGGAAATCAACTCTGGCCCTGCTTCTCGTGACCAATCCTATTTACCTCATTTTTATAAAGAATTGCAATACTACGCCAAAAATAATGGAGCGCTTGAGCTGATTGTCAAACCTTTTGATACTTATCAAACATTTGACAGTAATGGAAAAGCGACTAGCGAAAAAAACGAATCACTCATTAGTGATTTCATTGATTTAGGTTTTGAATTCGATGGCCTGAAAACTGGATATCCCGGAGGTGAGCCTGATTGGCATTATGTCAAAGATTTATCAGGAATAACTGAGAAAACACTGGTGAAATCATTTAGTAAAAAAGGGCGTCCTTTGGTTAAAAAAGCGAAAACTTTCGGAATCAAACTTCGTAAGTTAGAACGAAATGAATTACATCTTTTTAAGGAAATTACCTTTTCCACTTCTGAACGTCGGGAATATGGAGATAAAAGCCTAGAATATTACCAAGATTTTTATGATAATTTTGGTGATAAAGCCGAGTTTATGATTGCTAGTCTTAATTTTCAAGATTACCTTGATCATCTTAATGCAGACCAAAGCAAGTTAGGCAAAAAAATCAAAACTCTTCAATCTGATCTCGAAAATAATCCGCAATCTGAGAAAAAACAGAACAGGTTACGAGAATTTTCAAACCAATATGAAACATTTACCACGCGAAAAGAAGACGCTAAAGTATTCCTTAACAAATATGGAAATAAAGAGGTTGTGCTTGCTGGAAGTTTATTCATTTATATGCCACAAGAAGCCGTTTATCTCTTTAGCGGGTCATACACAGACTTCAACAAATTTTATGCGCCAGCTCTATTACAAGAACATGTTATGTTGGAAGCAATAAAGCGAGGTATATCAATCTATAACCTTCTTGGAATCACAGGTGAGTTTGATGGCTCTGATGGTGTTTTACGCTTCAAACAAAACTATAATGGTTATATTACACGTAAAATGGGAACTTTTAGATATTATCCAAAACCTCTGAAATTCAAGGCCATTTCAACTTTAAAATCAATTTTAAGAAGATCATAAATAAAAGAGTCACTTAAATTTTTCTTGAGTGACTCTTTTATGATTTCAAAAAACCCTAATCCTAAGATTAGAGTTTTGTATTATTTAATTGACAAAATCTAATAGTGCGAGGAAGCTTTCTGCTTCAAGTGAGGCACCACCAACTAAAGCACCATCAACATCAGGACAAGCCATGTATTCAGCAACATTTTCAGGTTTCACTGAACCGCCGTATTGAACACGAACTTTATCCGCAACTGTTTGACCAAAGTCTGCCGCAACAACATCACGAACAGCTTTACACCTATTGTGAGCATCATCTTGAGTAGCTGATTTTCCAGTACCGATAGCCCAGATTGGTTCATAAGCAATAACAAGTGAAGACACTTGTTCATCAGACAATCCTTTTAGTGCTGCAGAAACTTGTGCACCTACAAAATCAACTGCTTTACCAGCTTCATAAGTTTCAAGAGTTTCACCACAACAAATGATTGGTGTCAAACCATTTTTAAAAATAGCATGTGCTTTTTTGTTAATATCTTCATCAGTTTCATGGAAGTATTCACGACGTTCTGAGTGACCGATAACAACATAATCAACGCCCATTTCTGAAAGAACTTTTGGACTTGTTTCACCAGTATAAGCACCAGCATCTTCAAAATATGAGTTTTGAGCAGCAACTTTAAGTTCTGAATCTTTAGCGAACCAGAGTAAAGCGTTTAAATCAACTGCAGGAGCTGCAATAGCTGCTTCTACAAGATCACCTGAAGGTAATTTCCCTGCAACAGCCTCAACAAAAGCTTGAGCTTCTTGAGGGTTTTTGTTCATTTTCCAGTTACCAGCAATAAATGGTTTACGTGACATTTCACATACCTCTTCTTTATTTTATTTACTTTATCATTTTATCATAATTTTAAAGCGATTTAAAGGTTAGAGGGAGAATTTACAACTTTTTACTCTTTACATAACACGCCTTTACTTTTGCCAAAACAAAAGAGACTCCTTTTCAAGAGTCTCTCTACAATACTTGTTGTCTGACAAATAATTGTTATTTGGGAACTTAATTTCTTAAGCTTCGATTTCTGAAACGATACCTGAACCAACAGTACGTCCACCTTCACGAATAGAGAAAGTTGTACCTTGTTCAACAGCGATTGGGTGAATCAATTCAACGTCAATAGTAACGTTATCGCCAGGCATAACCATTTCGATTCCTGCTGGAAGTTCAATTGAGCCAGTCACGTCAGTTGTACGGAAGTAGAAC
>CAZPYI010000010.1:0-27459 GCA_964590305.1 uncultured Streptococcus sp. | reverse complement strand
CTTTGGAACAAAATTCTAGTCACCCGTTTTCTGTCGGAGTTTTGAAAGAAGCTAAGAAATTAGAGCTGAGCATACCTGAAGCTCTTGATGTTACAAATCTACCTGGTATAGGAATTGAAGGTTTAGTTAATACAAAAGATATCAAAATCGTTAATCTTACTTATCTGAATAAAAACAATATTGCTTATAGTTCTGAAATATATACAAAGCTTTCAAATCAAGGAAAAACGATTAGTTTCTTACTTGTGGACAATAGAAATATCGGATTGGTCGCACAGAGTGATCGCATTAAAGATGATGCAAAAGCGATGATCACACAATTGAAGAGTAAGGGAATAAGACCAGTCATGTTGACAGGAGACAATCGTCAGGTAGCGTCAATCGTTGCTAAACAAATAGGAATAGACGATGTCCATGCCGAACTAATGCCAGAGGACAAAGAAAAGATTATCAAAGAATACAAGGAAAAGGGACTGACTGTTGCCATGGTGGGCGATGGTGTTAATGATGCTCCTAGTTTAGCGAGAGCAAACATCGGAATTGCTATTGGTGCAGGTACAGATATTGCAATTGATTCCGCTGATGTTATTTTGATCAAGAGTGACCCTTCTGATATTTTGCATTTCTTGTCACTAGCAAAAAATTCTCAAAGAAAAATGGTTCAAAATTTATGGTGGGGAGCTGGATATAATATTTTCGCAATCCCATTAGCTGCAGGAGTTTTAGCTAGCTGGGGTATCGTTTTAAGCCCAGCTTTTGGAGCAATACTGATGTCTTTAAGTACAGTAATTGTAGCAGTAAATGCAATGTTACTGAGAATAAAATAAGTATCCTATTTCCAAAAAAATCTTCCCAGTTGAGTGATTAAAATATTATGTGACATATTAAAAATTTAAAAAATAAAGAGGCTGGGATTCATGTCCTAGCCTCTAAATATATATCATTCTATGCTAAATTTTCAATATTATCCTTTTTAGATAAGTAAACTTAATGTTCCCACTACGATTAACAATAATCCTATTAGTGATTTTTTTCGTAACTTTTCACCAAAAACAACATACCCAAATACAACTGTTACCAAAATACTCAACTTATCTATTGGTACTACAACACTTGCTAACCCTTCTTGCAACCCTTTGTAATAAAACAACCAAGATAATCCTGTTGCTATTCCTGAAAGCCCAATAAATAGCCAACTTCGCTTATCAATATATTTTATCTCACCTTGCTTTTTCTGCATAAATACAATCATCCAAGCCATTGCTACGACGACAATTGTTCTAATAGCCGTCCCAAGATTTGACTCTAGACCAGTAATCCCCACCTTACTAAGTATGGCTGTAAGACTTGCAAATACCGCTGAAAGTACAGCATAAAACAACCATTGATAGCCTATCTCTCCTTGAGTGGATTCTTTTCTTTCTATCATCATATATGTTCCAGAGCCAATAAGTATCATTGCAATTATCTTTATAAATGTTATTCCTTCTCCAAGAAAGATCATTGATAGTATCATTGTGAGTACTATGCTAGATTTATCTACTGATACAACTTTATTGACATCACCTATTTGCAAGGCTCTGAAATAACATAGCCATGATCCTCCCGTGGCTAACCCTGAAAGTATTAGAAATAGGAGACTTTTCGAATCTATTTCTTTGATATCATTTTGTGAGCCAACAACAAAAACCATTATCCAAGCAAAAAGAAGCACAACGATTGTGCGAAGCGCTGTTGCTACATTTGAATCCGTATTTTTAATTCCTATCTTTGCAAGTATGGACACAATTCCTGCAAAAAGTGCGGAAAGCAAAGCATAAACTACCCACATGATATTATCTCCTTTGTTAACTCATATATTATCCTAAAAAAAATAGATTTTATCAACCGTCCTTCTGCGATATACTCTGGTATCTAGTTTCACACATGTTGTTTCGTAGGAAGTCAATTATAAAAAAATTATATTTTTCCATTACAAAAGAAAATTCTTTAACATGTAATATACATGAACATACTTCATCACTTATTGAGTTCTTTAGAAAATGCAACCTTATCGCTATCAAAATCAAAAAAGAGAAGACCAAATATGTCTTCTCTAGAGTTTATTTTTATCATCTAATAGATACAGCCCTGATATTATACCATTCAATTTTTTTGCATGTCATGCTCATAAATAGCAGCAGAAATAATTAATTAACTCACTCCCATCATTCCTGCTTGCAATTGGTACATTTTATGATATGTCCCTTCTTTAGCCAGAAGTTGGTCATGTGTCCCAGATTCTACAATCTGACCTTTATCAAGCACATAAATACAATTGGCATCTTGAATAGTTGAAAGCCTATGGGCAATAGCAATTGTTGTTCGACCTTGACGCATTTTTGCAAGGGAATTTTGTACAATTTGTTCTGTCTCCGAATCAATATTTGCTGTAGCTTCATCGAGAATAAGAATTTTAGGCTGGCTAGCAACTGTCCGTGCAAAGGCTAAAAGCTGTCGTTGCCCCGTTGAAAAACTAGAGCCACGCTCACTGACAGGAGCCTCGTACTTGTCTGCAAGTTTTTGGATAAATTGATCAGCATCTACAAATTCTGCAGCTGCTTGCACTTCTTGATCACTAATGTCTTGATACATCTTAATATTCGACTTGATACTTCCATGGTAAAGGAACGGTTCTTGTAGGACAAGACCAATTGCCTTGCGCAATTCATCTTGTGAATAGTGGCGGATATCCTGTCCATCAAGCAAGACTTGACCGGACTGAAACTCATAAAAACGCATAAAGACATTGATAATAGAGGATTTACCAGATCCTGTAGAACCAACAAATGCAATGGTTTCTCCTTGATTGACTTTAAATGAGATATCCTTTAAAATCTGATGCTTACCATCGTAGGAAAAACTCACGTTTTTAAATTCAATATTGCCAAACTCAATTTTTTGGAGACTTGTTCCAGAAGCAGGTTCAAGCGTGTCTTCATCAATCAGGTCAAAGACACGTCCGGCTGATACCATAGAAGTCTGTAGGGTTGAGAAATTTTGGCTAACCTCAATTAGTGGATCAAAAAGACGATTGATATACTGAATAAATGCGTACATAAGCCCTGCTGAAATACCGATGGACATGCCTTTGAATCCAAAATATCCCATAAGAACAGCATAAGCAAGAAGTTTTAAAAGTGATAAGGCCGGTCTAAGAAATAGACTGTCTAAAGCCATTGAGCGATTTGCATAGAGAACATGCTCTTCGTTGATAGCTTCAAATTCATCTTTGAGTCGGTCTTCCTGACTAAAAGCTTGAATGATACGAATCCCTTCAATACTCTCAGCTAGCTTTGAATTGATATCTCCTAACAGCCTTCTTGTTTTTCCAATAACTGCTACCGATTTTTTACGATAGAGATTGACCAATATAAAAATCACTGGTAAGAAAAGAACGACCAAACCTGTCAAACGACTATCTAGCATAAGCATAGTATAAAGCGTCACCGTGAAAATAAAGATGGCAGAAATAAAACTAGACAATATCCCCGAAAACATCTCACTGATAGCTTCTGTATCATTGGTGAGACGTGAAACTATCGAACCCGCTGGCGTTTTATCAAAATAAGACATACCCAAACGTTCCATATTTGCAAACGCATCATGACGAATGTCACGAACGATACTATAGGAAACACGTGCAAAGAAATAATTCCCAAAATATTGAATAATGGTTTGCACAAGATACATGATATAATAACCAACCAAAATTAACATGGCAGTTTGATTGAGATTGGTCATAAAATGATCAATAAAATATGAGGCAATAAGAGGAATCAAACTTTTTATGACTGTTGTTAGTAAAAGCAAAACCAATGCAACTGCTGTCAGAAACTTGTAAGGTTTGAGATAGGACATCAGGCGTTTGAAGACCCGCCATTGATTTTCATTATTCTTCATCACTATCTCCTTCCCCATCTAATTGTTGAGAGTCATAAGTATTCGCATACCAACCTCCCGCAGCAATCAAGCTAGCATGATTTCCTCGCTCAATAATGTGACCATATTGAAGCACCAAAATCAAGTCTGCATGCACGACTGCGCTAAGACGATGAGCCGTGATAATGGTCGTTTGATTTTGACGTTCATCTTTGAGATTTTCAATAATAGCATGCTCTGTTTTTGCATCTACTGCAGATAAAGAATCATCCAGTATTAATATTTCAGGATCAAGAATCATGGCACGACTCATGGCGATACGTTGTTTTTGCCCACCCGAAAGAGAAACACCTTTTTCACCAATAATCGTATCAAAACCGTCTGGCATATCCATAATATCATCATATACTTGAGACAGTTTGGCTGCTTTTTCAACTTGGGACAAGGTTAAATCTGGATTTCCAAAACGGATATTTTCTAAAATTGATGTCGCAAAGAGAAATTGATCTTGCGGGACATAACCAATCAAACTCCGTAAATCAGAAAGTTTGTAATCTTTAATATCATGTCCATTGAGCTTGACGACGCCTTTATCAACGTCAAATTCACGCAAAAGCAATTTGATAAGTGTCGTTTTTCCTGAGCCAGTTTGTCCAACTAATCCAAGTGTTTGACCTTTCTCTAAACTAAAATGAATATCTGACAATGTTTCTTCATTTTCATAAGAAAAAGAGGTAATTTGATAGTCTAAACGTCCATTTTCGACCACATGATTGATTTGTTCAGGTTCTAGAATATCAGATTTTTGTGCTAATAGGATATTAATCCGATTATAGGAAACAGAACCTCTCTGCACCATATTGAAAAGAAAACCAATAGCCATCAGAGGCCAGACTAACATATCAAGATAGGTAATGAAAGTTACCAAACTCCCAACAGTCACCTGACCGGCAGACACCATAACAGCACCAACCAACAAAGTTAAGGTATAACTTGCACCAACGAAAATAAGCACCAAAGGATCAAACATGACATCATACTTCATGGTTACCATATTTTTTCTGAAAGTCATTTCGTTTGTCTCTTGAAATGAGGCTGTCTCTTTCTCTTGGTAGCCGAATGATTTGGTTACTTTGACACCTGAAACGCTCTCTTGAACTTTATTATTGAGTTCAGAAAAAGCGGCTTGGGATTGAGAAAAGGCTGTGTGTGTTTTACGCCCTAATCGACTGGTCGCAAAAGCCATAAATGGTAAAGGGATGACAGCAATTAGTGACATTTGCCATGAGATTGTTAAAAACATAGTGATTAATGTCACCAAAGCCGTGATTGAGGCATCAACAGCTGACATCACACCACCCCCAGCGAGACGTGTCAAGGCATTAATATCATTTGTAGCATGAGCCATTAAATCCCCAGTTCGATACTTTTGATAAAATGAAGGTGGCATCTTTGTGAAATGCTCAAAAAGACGAAAGCGCATGATTTGCCCTAAGCGATAGGATGTGCCTATAATGTACATCCGCCAAATATAACGCAATAAATACATTGCTACTGCAGCTAAAACCAAGTAAACAATATTCCATAATAATTCTGTATGCGTGAGTGTCCCACTCGTTACCTTATCAATGATAAATCCCATGATTTTAGGAGGGATAAGATTGAGCACCGCCACCAGGCTGAGTGATAGTATTCCAATTAAATAGCGACGTTTTTCAAGTTTAAAAAACCACCAAAGGTGTTTTATGATTGACATGTCATCCTTTCTTTTCAAACATCTCTATCAATCTCTAATAGAGAAATTCCGTTCTTACATCAGTATTCCTATTATACTCCTTGAACTTAACTCCAAGTCAAGTAAAATATTTTCTTTTAAAAATAATAGCACGCTAAGAAAGTCCTTATCCTAAGACAAAGACTTTCTGTTTAGCGTGTTTTGTAATTTCAGCGCAACTTTTGTAATCGTTTTTTCAGAACTTTATACGTTGAAAATGCTAGTAACCCACCCAAAGTATTGGTCCACAAATCATCTATTTCAAAGACACGGTTAGCATCATATAAGATATCAACAAGAATCTGTATGGTTTCAATAGATAGACTTATGAAAAAACTAGTCAATAAGACTGTTTTCCATTTTCTTAAGGTAGGAAATAAAGCTAAAAGACCCAGAATCAGAGGAAATAAGAGAAATATATTAGCAATATTTTGCCCAACTACCCAAATGATTTCAATCGGACTATTTAACTGTCCGAAATTGATAAAAGAATTGAAAGGGGTCAATAAGACAACAATGCGACCAAAATACTGAATCCCTGGAGTTTCAATACCACTTTTTACGCTTTGAGGGCTAAAACACATCAAATAAAGAAGTATTAGATAGAAAAAAACCAAAAACCAAGTGACCTTTCGACCAGATGGTTTCAATTCAGCTCTATCATCAAATAGATATGTTAACATACGATTAGTTTACTTCTACAGTTGCTTTATCAGCGTTTTTCTTGTCATGTTTCATCGTATTAGAGCGTAGTTGTCCACATGCCGCATCAATATCTGTACCGTGCTCTTGACGAACCACGCAGTTAACACCATTTTTCTTAAGCACATCATAAAATGCTGCCACACGTTCTTTGGGACTACGACTATATTGATCATGTTCAGAAACAGGATTGTAAGGAATAAGATTGATGTAAGATAATTTACGAATATCCTTAGTCAAATCAGCCAACTCTTGAGCGTTTTCAGGGGTGTCATTAACCCCATTAAGCATGATATATTCAAACGTTACTCGACGGTTGGTTGTTTCAATATAATAATCAATAGCTGCAAATAATTTTTCAAGTGGGAAGGAACGATTGATGCGCATAATACTTGAACGTAAATCATTATTTGGTGCGTGTAATGATACGGCAAGGTTAACTTGAACACCTTCATTGGCAAAATCTCGAATTTTATGTGCAAGTCCAGATGTTGACACTGTAATATGACGTGCGCCTATAGCAAGTCCGTTATCATCATTGATGGTACGCAAGAACTTAAGCACGTTGTTATAATTATCAAAAGGCTCACCAATCCCCATGACGACTACATGGCTAACACGTTCACCTTTATCTCGTTCATCAAAGTATTTTTGAACTAACATGATTTGGGCAGTTATTTCACCACTAGTAAGATCTCGTTGTTTTTTAATTAGCCCGCTGGCACAAAATGTGCAACCAATATTACAACCAACTTGAGTTGTCACACAAACAGATAATCCATAATGTTGACGCATAAGAACTGTTTCAATTAACATGCCATCTGGCAATTCAAAAAGGTACTTGACAGTGCCATCCGTTGATTCTTGAACAATGCGTTGTTTCAATGGATTCACACAGAAATTTTCATTCAATAGCGCTATAAAAGATTTAGAAATATTAGTCATTTCTTCAAATGATTGCACACGTTTTTTGTAAAGCCAATCCCAAATTTGTGTTGCTCTGAATTTTTTCTCGCCGTGTTCAACGGCCCATTCGATGAGCTCATCACGAGTCAAACTATAAATGGATGGTTGCATGATTTATTTTTCCTTCTTTCTGATAACAAAGTGCTGGTTTACAGGTGGTGCTTCTTGTTGTTGCTTCTTCTGACCACGCCCTTTTTGCTGATTTTCTCGGTTTTTCTTTTCTTTTTGATTGGGTCTTCTTTTTTTGAATCTTCAAAATTGGTCTGATTCATACGATTCCTGGTATTTCTCCGACGTTTTTGTCTTCTTTCAGGCTCGAATTTGATTTCTTTAGGTTCTGGATTTTCTAAAATAAAATAGGCACAGCCAAAATTACAGTATTCTTTGATATAGTCCTCTAAGCGTGAGATCCTATTTCCTCTTTTGACACCGTCAGAATCTTTATAAAAACCTTTGAGACGAAGCTGCTCATTCCCAAAATCACCAACGATATAATCATATTTTAAAAGTATTTCTGAAAAGCGTTGGCTAAAGGTTGTTACATCAAAAGCCTCCTTTTCATTTTCTAAAATCAACAAATCAATCCCATCACTTTTTACATGATTCTCAAAAGTAATGAACTGTGGTCCGGGAAATTTATTATAATTATACATTTCAGGAGATATTTCTTTTCTCATTAGACTCCTTCCTCTTTTAATTGTAAGTATTTTTTGTCTTGTAAATAGGTTCCCACTAATTCTCTTAACAAACTTGGAAATAGTAACTGACCTTTTTTTGTTTTAAGTGTTTCAAAATAACGCGCAAAGTAATATTGATCGACAACAGCAAGACGAATAGTGCCATTCTCATTCACAACTTTTTCATTATACACTATTTTCCCATTTTTGAAAGCAAAACCTTTAGTCAAAAGCTTCCCAAATTTCTTGCCACGAAATCCCATACCATGAATTTCTTGATCTTTTAGAAGTTCTCCTTGTGAGAAGAGATCTTGACAAATTTCTCTTAATTCCGAAAGTGTCACTTCGAATACAACCAGACGCATCTGATGTGGAAGAGAATGGTGCAAGGTATCTTTAGTAATTTCTTTGTCAAATGGGGAAACCACTAAACCTGAATTCATGATAACAACATCCGCTTTGGCATATGACAGCATAGCATCCATAATAAGTTGGCAAGAGTCATCAATAGTCAAGTCTTTTTCGAGTGAGATTATCTTTTGAGCTGCCAACAAGTCACGCCCTTTTTGTTCAAAATTAGTGACCCAAGTAGCATCTTCTCGCAAGGTTTTCATATGACTAGTTTCATGTGCTAAAATGTGAATATCTGATATATGATGATTGTCAAAGCTCAGATTTATTTCGCCAGCAAATTGCCCATATTTCCCAGCTGCCGCTAAGTACGTTCCGTTGATCTGTGCACCTTCTTCAAAAACATGATGAGTATGAGCACCGATAATGAGGTCTATTTCAGGAACTTCCTTTGTGACGACTTCATCAACTCGAATACCGAGGTGGCTCATCAAAATACGAAAATCAGCATTTTTCACTTCTGAAATTTCAATATCTCGTTTAAGACAATCTATTGGGTCAGTAACCGTCCAACCGTTTGGCGCATAAGTTAAATAATAAGGAAACGTGTAGGCTAAAAGAGCAATTTTTGTTCCTAGCTTTGTCTCATAGATAGCATAAGGGCTTGCCCAGTCAGCAGGTCCTTTTTCATCACCTAAATTTCCCAATATCACTTCGAAATTAGCATCATCATAAATATGACTTATCTCTGATTTTGCGAGTCCAATTCCTTCATTATTACCAACAGTTGCATATTGAATGCCCAATTCGTTCATCAGATTAACATTGATTTTTCCCACACTTGCTTCGGTCATTGGATGCCACTTATCCACATTATCACCAATATCAAGTTTGAGAACTTCTCCATCAGACTCTGAATATGAATTAAAAAAACGTTTAATTTTTGGATATGCCTCAAAATGCGAATGCAAATCATTTATGTGTAAAATGTTTAGCTTTTCTATCATAAGTTTATTATAGCATTTTCTACTAGAGTAGTCGGTAGAAAAAAATAAAAGATACTCAGTAAGAGTACCTTTTAAGCATGGTTTTCCTTTTTCCTTTTATGACTCTTGAAATGCTTATAGATTATATATCCCACTCCTTGACATGTCCATACTACTGCATAACACATTACTAGTGCTAAAAAGGTTAACCACTTCATTTCACTCGTTTGATAGACACCACTTCCATCAATTGAACGAACAAATATCAAGAGAGTGATGTCTAAAAAAATAAAAAGGATAGCTACATTAATACCAATTATGAAGCGCTTTTGTACAGTTGTCATAGATTGTTACTCCTTTTACTCTTTTTTAGTCAGTGTTTTATGATAAATCTACTATAATAAGCTTAATTAAACATTAATTCTGAAATAAATGAAAAAACCTTATGAAAAGCATCGTGTCTGCCAATCATAAAGTTTTATTATTCTAAATTCCATCTCACTTTAATCTGTACTTCTAAGATAATCTATGGCATCTTGAACAGAGGTCACGGGAACAATTTTCATATTTGTTTTAATATTTTTAGCTGTTTTCAAAGCCTCTTCATAGTTAGTCATCGCTTTCGGATTTTCTTTAAGTATGTCTTCATCAACAGGGTTATTTGGAACAAAGAAAATTTCTGCACCAGCTTTTGCAGCAGATATCACCTTGAACTCTGCTCCACCAATATCACCTACAGAACCATCTTGCTCAATTGTACCAGTTCCTGCAATGATACGCCCCTTTCGTAAATTTTCATCCGTTAGTTGATCGTAAATATCCAATGTAAACATCAACCCAGCACTTGGACCACCTACCCCATCTGTATGAAAATCAATATTAACATCTGATGACACCTTTGTATGATCAATTAGTCCAATACCAATACCATTTTTACCATTTGATAATTCAATAATATTCCCAGTTGCTTCTTTTTCTTTACCATTTGAAGTATATTGGACACTAACTTCGGATCCTAGATCTAAATCCGCAACATAAGCAATGAGATCAGCAGAGCTGTCAAAAGTTTTCCCATTCACTCCAGTTACTGTATCAGCTAAATTCAAAATATCTTTAAAAGTAGAATCGTCACTGACACTGAGAACATAGACACCCATATAATCAAGACTAACCTGTTTACCTGCTAAACTAAGTGCTTGATAAGTTGATATGTTTTGTGAAGTCTCCATATAATAATCATTCATGCGCAAATAATCTTCGTTACTTGAACCACCAGTCATCTCCTCTGAAGAAACAATCTCAGTATAAGGGGTTAACCAAGCATAAGCTACCTGAGCAAGAGTAGCTTGGCTGACTGTTACAGCAACAAAATTGTAGGAACCTGCTTCATCATCTTCTTTTTCTTCTACAGTTAAAACATTACGAATATCGTAGGCACCACCTGGCATCTCTAAATAGTAGTTCAGAGGATAAAAAAGACTAAATAAAACAAAAGCTACTGTAACTATCCCCACTAACCACCATTTTATTAAGTTTAAAAAGGCTCCTAGTTTTTTTATTTTTTCTTTATATTTTTTTGGTGTTGTCACGCTTTTTCTCCACTTCTTTTACTACACAATTAGGCACAAAAGCTGAGATATCCGATTTAAAATAAATCAGTTCCCGAATACGACTGGATGTCACATAAGTCAGCTCAAGGGAACTTAAAAGAAATACCGTTTCAATCTCCTCAGCTAGATGTTTATTATAAAATGACAAGTTGGCTTCATAATCCATGTCTGCCCAACTCCGTATGCCACGAACCATATAAGTCACACCTAAACGTTTTGCAATGTCAACTGCCAAGGAATCTCTAGCTGTAATGACTTTAACATTTTCTATCCCTTGGACTGATTCTTCTAACATTTTTTGACGTTCTTCGATTGTAAAAAAACCTTGTTTGTCTTTATTGTAAAAAATACCTATATAAAGTTTATCAAATAGTTTACTCGCACGCTCAATAATATCCATATGCCCATTGGTTACTGGGTCAAAAGAACCTGTAAGAAGTCCAATTTTATCTGACATAAACAGTCACCTTCGAAATTCCATAAATTTTTTGTTTCCAAATGCCAAAACTTGCGATTTCTTCAGGCAAATCAACAACCTTATCCGTTTCACAAACAATCATAGCATCTTCAGAAAGCAAGTTGTGCTCGTCTAAAAAAGTAATATTCTTAATAATTTCTTCCTTAGCATAGGGAGGATCTAAAAGCACCAAGTCAAATGAACCAGTCACTGTATTTAAAGCCTTGTTAGCATCACCCTTAAAAAGAATGAATTGATTGTCACTCTTAGTCATTCTAATATTTTCTTGAATAACAGTTTGAGCTTTATAATCTTTCTCTACCAGAATTGCCTCATCCATTCCTCGAGAAATTGCTTCGATAGCCAGACTACCGCTTCCAGAAAATAAATCGAGAACACGTCCACCCTCAAAAAATGGACCTATCATATTAAAAATCGCCCCTTTGACCTTATCAGTCGTCGGGCGCGTGGTCTTTCCATTAAGCGTTTTTAAAGGACGCCCACCAAATTTTCCAGCTACAACTCTCATAAAGAATATTATAGCAGAAAATAAGAAAATATACTCAAGTGACAACATCTTAAATAATAACTTTGTTTACATACTATTTTTCAAAAAATGAAAATTGGGAAATAAGAAAAAGCTATAAAACCTGAGATTAAACAGTTTTGATAGCTTCTTATTCTGTTACGATAAACTCTAGTTTCTTAATATAAAGTAATCTAGATTTAAATGGTTAATCGAAAAACAAGATACCTTTACAAAATATTGTCAAATGTATCACGCACATTTTTTGGCCAAACACTTGATTGCACTTCACCAATATGTTTTTTGCCAAGTAAAAACATGGCCATCCGTGACTGACCAATACCACCACCGATTGAAAGCGGGAAGAAGCCGCGTAAGAGTGTTTTATGCCATTCAAAGTCTAAACGGTTTTCATCGCCAGTAATAATCAGTTGGCGTTTCAAAGCACTCTCATCAACACGAATTCCCATTGACGATAGTTCAAAAGCAGAGCCTAGTACATCATTCCAAACAAGAATATCACCATTTAATCCCTTATAGCCATTTTCAGATTCACTTGTCCAATCATCATAGTCTGGAGCACGACCATCATGTGGTTGTCCATCAGCCAAGATGCCACCGATACCAATTAGAAAAACAGCACCATACTCTTTTGCAATCGCATCTTCTCGCTCTTTTGGCGACAAATCTGGATAACGCTCCACTAGTTCTTCTGTATGAATAAAAGTAATCTGTTTAGGCAAACTAGAGTCAATATCAAAACGTGCCTCAACAGAAAGTTCTGTCAAACGGATGGCCTTATATATTTTCTCAACTGTTTCCTTTAAATAGTCAATATTACGACGACCATCAGGTATGACTTTCTCCCAATCCCATTGGTCAACATAGACAGAATGTGTTGGATCAAGTGATTCTTCATCAGGTCTCAATGCCTTCATATGAACAAACAGTCCTTCTCCTTCATTAAATCCAAAGCGTGCTAAGGTATGGCGCTTCCATTTGGCTAATGAATGGACCACTTCGAATTCAGCATCAGGAATAGTCTTTACCTTCACAGAAACAGGGTGTTCAATCCCACTCAAATTATCCTGCATCCCATCACCCACTTGACTGAGAATAGGTCCTTGAACTTCCACTATTTCAAGTTTATCAAGCAAGTACTGTGTAAAGGTATTTTTGACAAACGAAATTTCCTGCTGTTGATGAATAAAACTTTTTTTCATGTCTTCCTCCAAAAAATAATATTACTACCATTATACAATGGTAGTGGACAAAAGAAAAGGCTTTCCCAATTTAGAAAACCTTAATAGTTACAGTCAGTTACCTCTTTTAGTGTATTTTTTAATCACATCAATTAATTCTTTTGTCATACGACGTGGTCCACGAATGTTGGTCACACCATGACTTTTCAAAATTGATATGTCAAACTCCTTATCATCAAAAGTCTTTAGTAACTCAATACGCATCAGTTTTCTGATACCTTTTTGGTTTCGGTAACCATCATTTTCTATATCGACTTCCAGAATACGACAAAAATAGCGAAGAGCACGTGTTGGAGCTGTGATATATATGGTAAGGTAATCTCCTTGTTTCATAGAAGCTTTCTGTGTCCATTTAATAATTTTGTTGTTGGCAAATTCAGCATCTATATCATAATACTTGAGATTCGCTGGGATAATCCAATAATCCTGTCCATTAGGATTTGCTAAACTGCTACCAGCAGTCAAAGCTCTGCTAGTATCCACTAGAGAAAACAAAAGCTCATCAGAGACGGTGTCATCTAAAACAAGCGAAATCCATGATTTCTTACTCATATGATAGGAAGGGTAAATTCCTGGATGCCCTAAAAGTTTTGTCATCTCACTTGTTTTAACTTTCAGATTGATAATTTCAATCTTTTTTTGCAAGTCTTCTTTTTGCCAGATTTCTTGTCCGATGTCTAGTTTTTCACGCGCAATAACCATAATGAGCCCATACCACTTTTGATTTGATGGATTACGATAGGAAGCTATCTCTGGTGATTTTTCAAAAGGATAATCATAGGCATCCCCATACATTTTTTCAATTCTTTGTGCCAAACGATTGGTTTGATTATTGATAAATGGTAGAGGTTCAAAGCAAGAATCTGATATACGACCTAGCAATTCAGCATAAGATTCCCGAACTTGACCAAGAAAATTTCCAAGTTGCCGCTCCACCCGAAGGGCTAAATACTCCTCTTTTGTATCCAAATCAATCACATGACCAGTGACTTGACCTGATGAAGAGATAGTGATTTGCGCTTCAAAATCCCCATCCATAAAGATTTCTTGATAGCTATAGTCCGCACCCTCTTTTTTAAACCCAAAGGGAAGCAGGCTATCAAACTTAACAGCTTTTTTCGTGAAAAAATCAGATTCAATTGACATGAAAACTCCTCTCATGTTTATTATAGCAGAAAGGAGAAGAATGTGATTAGTTACAGTTCAATAGCCTTTAAAAGAATACTATTCTCTCCACACAAAAAGCCAACTCATCTCTTCTATCTTCCATAATCGACCAAGTGTCTTGTCTTATGGAGTTTTGAAAATTGTGTTGGCTTTTTATATGTATTGTTTTGGAGTGTAAGACTTACTTACTCACCACTTTTACCATAGTTAGATAGAACACGTGCACTTGGATCGTTGACTTCGCTACCAACCCATGATTTGTTTGGCATCCAGAAATCAATTACCCACTCTGATTGTTCAGGATAAAATGATTCAAAAATATCACGGTACATGAGTGATTCCTTGGTAAATGGTGTATTAACTGGATATTTTTCAGAAGCTTGGCTCAAGTCGCCATCACTGTATTGTTCTTCAGCATATTCTTTCAAATAATCAACAAGTGAGTGACCTACAGCATCACTAAAGGCAGCTTTCTCACGGAAAAGAATTGAATCTGGAAGATATTCTGTTCCTTCAAATGCATGACGAAGCAAATATTTTCCTTGTCCATAAGTGTTCATTTTTCTTGCAGGGTTGATACTCATAACGTATTCAGCAAAGTCTAAATCTGCAAATGGCACACGTGCTTCAAGAGAATGTGCTGCAAGACAACGGTCTGCACGTAAAACATCGTACATGTAAAGCTCACGTACACGTTTTTGTGCTTCTTTTTGAAATTCTTCTGCAGATGGTGCAAAGTCCGTGTATTTATATCCAAACATTTCATCACTCACTTCACCAGTCAGCAAGACTTTCAAGTCTGTGTTTTCATGAATGTATTTACAGATAAGGTACATCCCAATACTTGCACGAATAGTTGTAATATCCCAAGTTTCCAAATAATAGATAACATCACGCAACGCTTCTAGAACATCATCTTTTGTAATGATGACTTCAGTGTGATCAGTCCCTAAATAATCAGCAACTTCTTTGGCATATTTCAAATCAATCGGGTCAGTTTCCATACCAATAGCAAATGTTGGAATTGGTTTATCAGTATTTTTTTGACCAATGGCACACACTAATGAAGAATCTAGACCACCACTAAGTAAGTAACCAATAGGAGCGTCTGATTGCAATCTTTTAATAACTGCAGTTTCTAATTTTTCACGAATGTTCACAGCAAGCTCATCAACAGGTGCCTCAATCATTTGTTCGCTTTCAGCAATATCATTGAACAAAATAAACTCCCCATCGGAATAGTAGTATCCTGGTGGGAATGGCTTAATCCCATCACAAAAACCAACAAGACCTTTTGCTTCACTGGCAAAACTGATTTTTCCAGTCTTTTTCTCGTAACCATAAAACAATGGACGGATCCCGAATGGATCACGCGCAGCAAATGTTTCACCTGTTGCACTATCATACAATACAAATACAAACTCAGCATCAAGCATGCGAACCATAGCATCAATTCCAATTTTTTTGTAAAGTGGAATAAGGACTTCGCAGTCACTGCCTGATTTAAATTCGTATGATGTTTCTGACTCCAAGAAGCTTTTTAGTGCTTCATAGTTATAGATTTCACCATTACACATCAATTCCATACCATCATACAAAAATGGTTGATTTCCTGCACTACTCAAATCCATGATTGAAAGACGATGGAATCCCCAAATGCTGCTTGAAGTATCTGTTATTGTTGCATTATCTGGTCCACGATGATGAATTTTTTCAAAATTCTCTTCAAAAAATTCCTTATTGATTGCCCCATGAGATGAAAAAACAAAACCACACATAATATTTTCTTCCTTTCTTGTTATGCACCGCAAACGACAACACGCCTTCTTACTTACTTCTTAATATTAAAGAAGTAAAATAAAAGCCACAAGACAACTTGTGGCACCATAAACAACTCAGAATGAAAACAATATGCACGATTAGGTCATTACATATTATACTCTTGTGTCATGGTACGGAACAATTGTTTATCAATTTTCGATACCCGCTAGCTAATGACGTTGCTAGATCACGACTTAGTCTACTAATATGCCCTAAAACATACTTTCGGTAAGCTACTCCAAGGTGTTCTTCATTCTTTACTCTATGCCTGTTGAACTCTCACCATCATCAACTCGCTCTTGGCTTCTATAAAGAATTACTCTCCTCTTCACAGTATTTTTTATTAAATTTGTTTTATTTTATGCTATTTCACTCGCTATGTCAAGTGTTTTTTCTTGGTTTTTAAAAGAAATCGTTTTTCATAACATCTCATGTAACTTCTTATAACAGAAGTGTTTCCTATGATTTTCTTTACTACTATACTAGGAACTATGACACCTAATAACTTCTCTTATTATTCCCAAAAATCATGCGTGCAAAACATATTTTGCAATGGCTTGCGAAACGCCATTGTCATTATTTGAAGACGTTGCTTCATCAGCTTCATTTTTTACTTCTTGAGGAGCATTTGACATGGCGACTCCTAGACCTGCTAATTTCAACATAGGAATATCATTAAAATTGTCGCCAATTGTCATTGTATTGTCTAGAGAAACACCATAATATTTTGCAATTTCAAGCAGGGCATTCTCTTTTGAAACTGACTGTGATGTCACCTCTAAATAGTTGTCTTTTGACAAATAAAACGAAACATCTTCGAAAACAAATTGTCCAAGATAATCTTAAAACTCCTTTATTTCATCTGCTTCTGCAATCAATAACATTTTATGGATACTTGATAGTGTATCCATTATCACTAAATCAATATTTTTGGCTTGTGGGATTTCTTTCGTAATATCTGATTCGATTATCACCCATTTGTCAAATTTTTCAACTATCCAATCACCACCCGAATAAGCATTAATTGAAATATTAGGAAATTGACTTCGAAGTAAGGTGACAATCTTTTTCACATCTGTCTTTCTCAAGCAATGTTCAATAACCGTCTCATACTGATTATGATCCCCTTGAACAATGAGAGCGCCATTATAACATGCAATGGGAGTTTTTCCTAGATTAAGAGCTTTGGCAATGGGAAACATGGCATGCGGTGATCTTGCAGAAGCAAGCACAAAAGGGATATTAGCCTTTTTCAAATCAGAAATTGTGTCGACCAATTTTGAATCAAGCTGATGATGGCTATCTAAAATTGTTCCATCAATATCACTCAAAATCAATTGAATAGGTTTAGCCATAGTAAGTCTCCTTTTAATAAATAAGTGTTAATTCTGGACTCAGTAGTTGTTTGACAGTAGCGTTTGGTTCTTTATCAGTGATTAAATAATCAAAGTTATTAACATTTGTTAAGACAAAGTTTGATTGTTTGTTAAATTTATCCTGCTCTGCCAAAAGCACCTTTGTTTTGGTGTTTTTTAAGACCAGACTTTTTATATAAGCATCAGCTTCATCCTCAAAAGTGACCACACCCGACTTTAGTCCCCCAGCTCCGATGAATGCTATGTCGAAATGAATATTTTGCAATAGCTCTGCTTCTCTGATGGAATAATAAAAACGGTTTTTATGATGGAATTGTCCACCCAAAAGATGAAAGTCAATCGACTCATCTTGCCCTAAAACCAAAGCGTTATCTAAAGAATGTGAATAGATGGTGACTTCTTTGTCAATCAGTTGAGACAATCTTAGTATGGAGGTAGAAACATCAAAAAAATAAAGATGGTTGTTTTCAATTAATTGCAAAGCATTTTGGGCAATGGCATCTTTTTCATGAACAAGGTTTTTTAGACGCTCTTCAAATGATAACAATATCTGAGATTTTTGTAAGGCTAAAATACCACCATGCTTTCGAATCACCAGATTTTTTTCAGCCAAAATGCCGAAATCTCGACGAATAGTATCGCGAGAAACCTTCATCAGGGAGATAGCCTCTTTAGAAGATAAACGTCCTTTTTCTTCAACTACATCTAATATTTTTTGCAAACGTTGCTCTTGGTACATCTGAACCTCCTTTTTTATTCATTATATCACTTTTATAAGTGTTTGCAAGTTGTTTTGTGTTTATTTAAGTTTTTCGTTAATTTATTGCTTATAAATACTTACAAGGCTATCTTTATTTCGTTTTTCGAAAAATATCCCAAAAATAGCATCTAATACCCTATCCAGATACAGAAAACACAGCCATTCTGGCTGTGTTGATTTTTCTTTTCAAACAATTTATTTCAGTAATGCCTTCATTTCTTCAATACGTGCCACTGTAGCCTCGTATTTTGTCTGATAATCGGTTTGTTTGTCACGTTCTTTTTCAACAATTTCAGGTTTTGCATTGGCAACAAAACGTTCATTCCCAAGTTTCTTACCAACCATATCCAGTTCTTTCTGCCATTTTGCTAATTCTTTTTCAAGTCTAATTAACTCTTCCTCAACATTGAGTAAATCAGCTAGTGGCAAGAATATTTCTGCACCAGTGATAAGTGCTGACATAGCTAATTCAGGGGATTCAATTGTTGAAGAAATTTCCAAATGCTCCGGATTTGTGAAGCGATTGATATAGTTGATATTAGCATTGAAGAAATCTTCAAGCTTGCTATCGGTTGTCTTAACCAAAAGTGTAATAGCTTTACTTTGTGGAACATCCACCTCACTGCGCGCATTACGCACAGCTCGAATAAGTTCTTTGAGTGCTTCAACACCTGTATTAGCTTCATCATTTGCAAATTCCTCGTGCGCAAGTGGGTAAGTTGCCGTTACGATGGAACCTTGAGATATTTGGCTAAAGATTTCTTCAGTTACAAATGGCATGATTGGATGAAGCAGACGTAAGATTTGATCAAGTGTATAAAGTAGAACAGAGCGTGTGATGACTTTTTCATCTTCATTGTCGCTGTATAGAACTTCCTTAGTCAATTCAACATACCAAGAAGCGAATTCATCCCAAATAAAGTTGTAGAGAATATGTCCTGCCACTCCAAATTCAAATTTATCAAAGTTTTCAGTTACTTTTATAACTGTTTCATTAAGATTGTGCAGAATCCAACGGTCCGTCACATTGCCAAGATGACCACTAGCTACTTCGGAAACATTATCAATTGCTTGTTCTAGTGTCAATCCTTCATTATTCATCAAGATATAACGTGAAATATTCCAGATTTTATTGATGAAATTCCAAGACGCATCCATATTTTCGTATGAGAAACGAACATCTTGTCCTGGTGCTGAACCGTTTGACAAGAACCAGCGTAAGGCATCTGCACCATATTTTTCGATAACGTCCATTGGATCAATCCCGTTCCCAAGGGATTTAGACATTTTACGACCTTCTTCGTCACGAATGAGACCATGAATCAGAACATTCTCGAAAGGTTTTTCATTTGTAAACTCTAGTGATTGGAAAATCATTCGAGATACCCAAAAGAAAATGATATCATAGGCAGTTACTAGTGTAGAAGTCGGGAAATACCGTTTGAAGTCTTCATTGTCAGTATCGGGCCAACCCATTGTTGAAAACGGCCAGAGTGCCGAACTAAACCATGTATCTAAAACATCTTCGTCTTGCACCCAGCCCTCACCCTCTGGCGCTTCTTCACCTACATACATGTCACCTTCTTCATTGTACCAGGCTGGGATTTGGTGTCCCCACCAAAGTTGACGTGAAATAACCCAATCATGAACATTTTCCATCCATTGTAAGAAGGTATCGTTAAAGCGTGGAGGGTAAAATTCAACCTTATCTTCAGTTGCTTGGTTTGCAATCGCATTTTTTGCTAAGGCATCCATTTTTACAAACCACTGTGTTGATAGGCGAGGTTCAACTACTACGCCTGTCCGTTCAGAGTGACCAACAGAGTGAACCATTTTTTCAATACCAACAAGAGCACCCAACTCTTGTAGTTTTTTGACAGTCGCTTCACGCGCTTCAAAGCGGTCCATACCAACAAATTCACCAGCCAAGTCATTCATTGTCCCATCATCGTTCATCACATTGACCTGTGGCAAGTTGTGACGTTGACCAACTAAGAAGTCATTCGGGTCGTGTGCAGGTGTGATTTTTACAACACCAGTTCCAAACTCTGGATCAGCATGTTCATCTGCCACAATTGGAATGCGTTTGTTGACGATTGGCAAAATAACATGTTGCCCAATCAATTGATTATAACGTGAATCCTTTGGATTAACGGCTACCGCCACGTCTCCAAACATAGTTTCTGGTCGAGTTGTTGCCACCTCGAGCACCCCCGAACCGTCTTCTAACATATAATTCATATGATAGAAAGCCCCCTCGACATCCTTATGAATAACTTCGATATCAGAGAGTGCTGTACGAGCTTTTGGATCCCAGCTGATGATAAATTCACCACGATAAATCCACCCCTTTTTATAGAGGTCAACAAAAACCCTGCGGACTGCTGCTGACAATCCCTCATCCAAAGTAAAGCGTTCACGAGAATAATCTACTGATATCCCCATCTTGCCCCATTGTTCTTTGATGGTGGCAGCATACTCATCTTTCCATTCCCAGACTTTGTCTAAAAATTTATCGCGTCCTAAATCATATCGAGTAATACCTTGTTCCGCCAATCTGGCTTCAACTTTTGCTTGAGTGGCGATTCCAGCGTGATCCATCCCAGGTAACCAGAGCGTATCAAAACCTTGCATACGTTTTTGACGAATGATAATGTCTTGCAATGTGGTATCCCAAGCATGTCCTAAATGCAGTTTGCCTGTCACATTTGGCGGTGGAATAACAATTGAGTATGGCTTTGCTTCTTTGTCCCCTGATGGTTTAAAAACATCTGCATCAAGCCACTTCTGGTAACGTCCTTCTTCAACTTCAGTTGGGTTATACTTGGGTGATAATTCCTTTGCCATATGTTCTCCTTTATATTTTCTGGATTCTTTTAAGTTAAAATTAAGACTTGTTTTTTATACTATAAACATCCTAAAACTTTTCTTTTTCATAATCTCCTGAGATAACCTGACTCGACTGCGAGTTGGGTTATTTCTTTTGGCTTTTTTCCCAGTCTGTCCTAAGCAAGCCAAATTTTAAATCCGAGCAAGAATTTCCCTGAATATCTTTTATATCAGGAGTTTCAGACTCTAATATGAAGCCAAGTTTTTTTGCGACTGACTGACTCTGACGATTATGACTATAGCAGCCTATTTGAAGCTTAGATAGATTAAGCATTGTAAAACTAATATATAATAGAATTTCTGCTGCTTCTGGAACGATTCCTTGCCCCCAGTAATCTGGATGAAGCAGGTAGCCAATTTCTAAAATATCTTCTGCTGAACGAAAAGCGTAATCAACTGAGCCGATAACTTTATTCTCTCCTTTGAGAGTAATACCATATCCAGATGGAAATTTTTGATCTTTCAATCGTTGAGGATAGATTTTTTCAAGATAATGTCGCTCGTCTCCTAATGTTTTCATAGGTTGAAACCCTGCTGGATAGGCTACTTGAGGTAAACTAGCATAGTTGAAAATATCTGCTGCATCAGCGACTGTTCGCTGCCTCAGCAGCAAGCGATTTGTCTCAACATCTGGAAGCTGATCATCTGTCAACTCTCCAATAATTTTAAACATCCTATTCTCCTTATACATATATAAAAAGTCCCTGCCATCATTTGACAGGGACGAAAGTTTTTATATTTCCGCGGTACCACCCAGTTTCGAGTCACTACTCGCAACTTTTAATATTTCTTTTTTTAACATCAATAACACGTTTTGTCATTTATGCGGATTTCTCAGCTTGACCGCTTTCTGTAACAAATGATACTCAAAACACCTTTGAATATCATTATTCTAGCAAAATAAAGACTGAAAAGCAAACCATAAAATAGTAAAAATTTTAATGAAAAATTACCTCACTTTAAATTTTCATCCTATCAAATATTAAATCTGAGACATTATCCCTGCTTTTCTTATCTGTCAGTAATTTCTTTCACCGAACAAATCATCTGGAATATCATGAAATCCTTTACCTGCTTTATAGTTTTCAAACTTTCCTTGAAGAAATCGATAAGCATCATATTTGCTTTCATAGCGAATGTAAGCATCAGCAGCACGTTGGTCACCATCTTCTTCTACAATTTGTTGACTCGCTTGCATTGCTGTTTCATTAAGCATGACTTGTGTATTCACCCAAGCCTCAAATTCCTGTAAAAATTCTTGTTCGTAAGTCATAGTTCCCTCTTTTGATTTTCTAGGTCATATTATATCATACTAAGTCAAAAATTCGAACACGTTTGCAAGCAAGTTCTAATTCCCAACAGTGTGAATTTCAAAAAAGTTTGAGGTAAGTTTAGACCAATCATTCTGAACGAAGTGCCTCAACAGGGTCTTTCTTAGCTGCCAGACGAGATGGAATAATACCAGCTAGTACTGTCAAGAAGATAGAAATGGCAATCAGGATAACTGCTGCCCAAATTGGAAGTGCCGAAATCCCTGAAACACCAGCAATGTTCTCGATAATAATGTTAATCGGAATATTGAGAACTATTGTAATAATGATACCTAAGACACCAGAGATAACCCCTTCAATAGCCGTTTCTGCTGTAAATATACGACGGACATCTTTCTTAGATGCTCCCATAGCCCGAAGAATCCCAATTTCCTTGGTCCGCTCAAGCACAGAAATGTAGGTAATAATGGCTATCATTATTGATGATACCACAAGAGAAATCGCAACAAATCCAATTAGAACATAAGTTATCATATTAATCATCGTTGTCACAGATGACATGATTAGAGCAATTTCATCCGTGTATGAGATAACTTTTGATTCTTCATTGTCCTTTTTCATCTTATCATTGTAATCATCAATTAGCGTTTTTAACTGCTCTTTTCCATCAAATGACTGTGCATATAAACTGATTGTTGATGGATCATCTATTTGGATAACGCCAATCTTACTGAGATTGTCATCATAAGTTGCATTGGCATTTTCATTGTATTGTGTGACATAGTCTGCTAATTGTTCTGGAGTCATGCTAGCAAGTGCCATTTGTTGCTCAGTTGACAAGTTACTTGATGAAAATTCTGTCTTATCTGTTGTAAAAGCTTGACCAGTGAAGACATTGAGATTGCTATCAGCTAGCTGTTCTTGAGCAATTTGACTGGCATTTACCTTGTCGGAGATATCTGATATCAAATCTTGCGTGTAGCCAATACCTCCACTCGACATACCCGTTGATGTTCCCTCTTTTGGTTTCACAATTCCAACAATTTTGATATCTTCACCGTTATTAACCAAATTTGTCATGTAAGAAGTGTCATCTGACTTGCTTATCCAAATGCCATTTTCTTTTTGGTAAATGTCTGAATTGACAACCAATTTATAGGTTTGCCCAATTAAATCATCATAGTTGTATGTTTGTGTATCATCTTTCGTATCTTCTGAAAGATTATTCAATTCTGAAGCATCTTTAATACCCAAACTATAGAGCACCATATCATTGATATTATTATTTTCGTCAACAATTAAGACAACTTCTTGTGCACTTTCAGGTAATTTCCCTGAGACTACTTGATACTGTGAGTCTAACATGCTTTTCTTGCTCGATAATTCAGACCATATCTGCATGTTGGAAGCCATTGTTTTAACAGTTGTGTTATTAGTATCAATCTCGGAGACAAAATTAGATGGATTAATTGCAGTCACACCATTTGAAGTATCTGACGAATAAATTTGTGGAACGAGTCCATAGGAATACTGAATATCCTTGGTTACTGCATCAAATTCTGATTGATTATCTTCAATGTAAGTTTTGAAAGAAGCTAAATCATTATCAGAAATTTCTGATGTTAACATGTTTTTCAAGGTCGATCTGACACCTATTTTCCCCGTATCAGAATTATTTGTTGAAGAAGCTGGACCGGCTGTCAAAAAGCTAGAAATAGAATTTGAATTATCTTTCGTTAGCGATAATGGATAAGCAACCAGTGTATCTTCTTGAACCTTGTCAATGTAATTTTGAACCCCATTAGATAGTGACAGTATTAAAGCAATCCCAATAATCCCAATAGATCCTGCAAAAGCCGTTAAGAAAGTCCGCCCTTTCTTGGTTAACAAATTATTAAATGATAAGGATAGAGCAGTCAAAAAATTCATCTTCGTTTTTTTGAAGGCAACTTGTTCCGTCACAGATTCCTGAGTTTCGTAAGGATTGGAATCTCCGACAATGTGACCATCCAAAACATTTATTGTTCGATTTGAATAACGTTCAGCCAATTCTGGATTGTGTGTTACCATGATAACTAAGCGTTCCTTAGCAATCTCCTGCAACAAATCCATAATTTGCACAGATGTTTCCGAGTCAAGCGCCCCCGTTGGCTCATCAGCTAATAGAATATCTGGATTGTTCACCAAGGCTCTTGCAATAGCAATCCGCTGCATTTGTCCACCAGACATCTGATTTGGTTTCTTATTGACATGTTCTGCCAAGCCAACACGATCCAGAACTTCTAAAGCACGCTTGCGTCGTTCAGCTTTTGAGACTCCTGACAGAGTCATAGCTAATTCAACATTGCTGAGTGCCGTTTGGTGAGAAATTAAGTTATAGGATTGGAAAACAAAACCAATGGTATTGTTACGATAAGCATCCCAATCTCGGTCCTTAAACTCTTTTGTTGACTTGCCATTAATCAACAAATCCCCCGACGTATACTTGTCTAAACCCCCAATGATATTCAACATGGTTGTTTTTCCAGAACCGGACTGTCCTAGGATTGAAACAAACTCATTAGCACGGAAATTTAGACTGACATCATCTAGTGCACGTAATTCCTGACCAGCTGTATTATATATCTTCGTTACCTGTCTTAACTCTAACATTTTCTTCTCCTATTTTCTTTTACATTTTCAGATATGCTTTAACTAACTGATGACAAATAATCAAGCATGGCTTGTCCTGCTAAACTAGCATCTTTGCCATGAAATCCATGACCTGCACGAGCCAAAACTACGAGCTTTGCATCATCATAAGTTGCTACTGCCTTTTGCGAATATCTAAGCGGAACAATCGAATCACTATCTCCATGTATAATAAGTACTGGCTTTCTGTAATCTCTGATGATATTGTATATATCAAATGTAAGAGCATCAATTGTGTAAATACGGCCAATCTTTATTCCATTAACATCATCTACACGTGGCCCAGAACCATACTTTTCAACGCGTTCAGCAGCATCATCTTGAAGGACAAAAGCTGGATAATATAGAATAAGACCCGCAATATCGTCAGGATTCTTCCCAGCAACATAAGCTGAAACAAAGGCTCCTTGGCTTTCTCCCATAAGAAAAACTCGAGTTTCATCAATATCATCACGCAACTTCAACTGCTCAACAACCGCTTCTAAATCAAGTGCTTCGGTTAATACCGACATTTCTAAAAAGTCACCATCACTTTGACTACGAACACTACCTCCACAAAAATCAAAACTATAAACAGCAAAACCAGCCTGATAAGCCATGTCAGCATAAAAATCATTATTGCCATGTGTTGCTGTAAAGCCGTGTGACATCACAATTAGTGGTAGCTTTTCCAATACATCGTCAGGAAGATAAAGCTTCCCATATATATTTAAATTATCACGTTTTAGCCATAATTCCTTAACAGACATCTGCTCTCCTTAAAATGCTTTTATCCATTGTAACGCAATTCAAAAAATTTTTCCTAGAAAAACTTGCTTGCTTAGAAAACTTATAGTATTATATTTAGGTAGCCGCTATAGTTAAATGGTATAATAGAGCAATGGTAATGCTCCGTTCCGAGTTCGATTCTCGGTGGTGGCAGAAAACTAATCCGTCCTTATGATGATAAGGACGGTATTTTTTTGCACTATATAATACCTTTCCCCCAACTCCTACCCCAAAATCAATACTGAGACATTATTTCTTCTACTTCCCCAAATTCCTTGCTAATCCTTTCAACTAAGGTATGTCCATATACTTCAATCAGCATTTGTATATCTTTATGACCCAATATTTTTGCTACTACTCCCATGTCAATATTTTTATGTAATAGAATTGAACCATATGTATGTCTCAAACCCTTAGTAGTAATTTCTGGTTTAACACCCAAAGAATTTAAAACTTGTTTTAATCTTTTATTGACACCAGCTCCTGTTGGTACATCATGCTTTAATCCATAGTGATAAAATACAAAGTCATTGCCTTTTGTTCTGTAGATGATGAGTCTGATTTTGTCAAGTTACTTGTTAAAGATGTTTTAGTCGTTTGATTATCTGACCTACTTCTTTGTGAACAAGACCGTACAACTAGAAAAGCAATAATACTCATCAAAATTGCTAAACTGATAATGATTCTTTTTTTCATAATGTCTCCTCTTATGATATGGCGACTAAATATTAGTCTAGTGATGAAGCAGTAGAGACAATACTATATCCAGCTTGTGATAGGTCATAGAATGTCCAACCACTCGAATATTGGCTAGTTGGTACATAGCGATAAGACCATGTGTATTGACCAAAACCGCCATCTTCTCCAGATAGTGAAGAATAGTTTTGCTCGATAACTAAAATATCGCCATTTTCAAAAACATGTGAGACTAAGCCAGTATGACCAGCACTATTTCCTGCACTAGAAGCTGTTTGGCTAAAGACTGCACCAGAAGATGGTTTAGCATTTGTATTACCACCAAAACTACTTGCCCAATTTTTGGCAACCGAATCACCATTTCCATTTGTCATTGTTGGGTGACTACCGTTTTTATCCCACAAAGCATACATGAGGCTAGCTGTTAAATCTGTACATTGTCCACCTGAATACGCTATGGCATTCCAACCAGAAGAACTTTTAAAAGTCAGACCAACACTTGTTGGATCAAGTGCATACATTTTTAAATCAGATGGCAAGTCTTCCAATTTCCAAGCATTATAAGCACTGTAAGAAACCGTACCACCATCTTTCGACCAAGACCCTGTACCACCAGAAGTGGAAGAACAGTTATTGGTACTAACTGTAGAGACCTTAACGTTTAAATCAGAACTAGAATCACTAGAACTCGCACCAAAGGCTTGACTAAATTTGCTTTCATTGTAAGAGTATCTGCTACCATTAAATAGGTCATAGGCTGTTTGAGCGTCCGATTTCTTTTCAGATTG